>JBBQRB010000030.1:0-20066 GCA_038215315.1 Pseudanabaenales cyanobacterium | reverse complement strand
CAAACCAAACCCAAATTTTTTGTAAAAGCCCCGCGAAGCGGGGCTTTTACAAAAAATTTAGTGATGGGTTTGTTCTCAATCTGCTGTGAGTAACTTTGAGAAAAAAGCAGCAAAATTACTATCCAAACACTTCCGCAGGGTCGGCGGATTGGACTTTGCGAAGAGAAATCGCGCCTGAAATGACGCACATAACAATAGTTAAGAGCATTACAGGAATGGCTTTATCCCATATATATAGGGGCAGTAAAGTCGCATTTTTAGTGAGATTGTATAATCCAAAAGAGATTCCTAATCCTGGGATAAATCCAAGAATAGATAATACAAAAGCCTCCTGAATTACAACCTGAGCTAAATAGAAGTTGCTATATCCCATAGCTTTGAGAGTTGCGTATTCTGCAAGGTGGTCGGAAACATCGGTATAGAGAATCTGGTAAACGATCACAATTCCAACAATAAAGCCCATGACCGTTCCTAGACTAAAGATAAAGCCGATCGCTGTACTCTTCTGCCAATATCCCTTTTCAAAATCGATATAGCCCTGCAAAGTCAAAATTCGCGTGTCATTAATCGCCGCATCCTGAGTCTTTTGAAGATCTTCAATTCTTAGATCTGCCTTAGAAATTACAACCTTATTCTTATCTTCTTCTCTAATAACTTTGCCATTTTCATCTGTACGTTCTTGAAATAAGGCTCTGATTCTCTTACCGTCAGGCTGAAGGTGATCTCTTGGCAAGACGACATCCTCTCCTGGCTGAGCGATCACATAGTTACGCATTACTTCGTAGGGCAAAGCATCAGGGCTTAAATTGATTAAACCTACATTGATTAAACCCGATCGCCGACTGTCAAAAATCCGTAAGAAATTAGTATCACTAGTAATCATCGCGCCATCAGCCGCAAAGGAAGCACCTAGCTCAAATAACCCTCCAATTCTGATCGTGCGATTAGCTACTTCACGCTGAACCAAGTTATTGCAAGCAAAAGCGTCAGCCGTAAACTTAGTTTTTAGCTCCAGCACGCCACACTCACTAACAATGGGACCAAATTCAGCCCGAGAAGCACGATCAAATAAAACTACATCCCTAGTTTTAACAAGATCAATATTTGCCTCTGCCCCTGCAATTTTAAAAACCTTCGACTCTGGATTTGCGCCCACCACCAAAATGGTGCGAGTCTGCCCTGCGGGATCTTCTTGCACTTTCCAAGCCCCTAGCCCGATATACATGGGATTGACTGACTCAACGCCTTTCATGCCAAGGGTTTGATATAGGCGGCGCTGCGAAAAGTTTCGCATTCCCACAAGATTTGTCGATTGAGGGCTAATGAGTACTAAATCACCGACCAAGTTGCTCTGTAAGCGAATGGCACTAGTAAATAAAGCATCACGAAAACCTAGCTGCAAGAACATCAGCACTACGGCAAAGGTAATGCCCGCGATCGCCACTAGCAATCGACTCTTCTCGTAAGTGAGCTGTAACCAAGCAAGGGGTACGGCGAAAATCATAGGTTTTGATATGTTTGGAGAGGCGACTAGATTTCTACTTTAACTCTAACTTGTAAATTGGTTAGTCCAGAGACTTTTTGGCTGTCATCAAGTTTGATTTTGACTTCAATAATGCGAACATCCGTCTTTGCGGCAGGATCGGTTCCTAAAACGTCATTCTTGGCAATTTTCAAACCAACACTTTCTACTTTGCCAGTAATTTCCCCTTGAAATGCGTCGCTGTCGATCTTGGCAGTCTGACCAATCTTGATTTTGCTAATGTCAGTTTCGTAGATTTCCGCCACCACATACATTTGCTTGGTATTGCCGAGATCGATCACGCCATCAGTTTGGCTGACCACTTCTCCTGTTTTAGAATTAATTTTAAGTACCTGCCCGTTGATGGGAGCACGTACTTGAGAAAGATCTAGGTCAACTTCCGCACTTTTAACATTGACGATCGCAGTTTGCAATTGTGCTTCTGCAAACTGGATATCCGTAGGACGAACTTCACGAACACTGCTGAGTTGTCCCTGTGACTGGCGCAACTGAAACTGAGCTTGCTGTATTTGTTGTTGCGCTTGGAAAAATTCTCCTTGTAAAGTCTCAACTCGCAGACGATAGGTATCTAGTTCAGTTTGCGAAATCGCTCCTTCATTAAAAACCTTGAGAAAGCGATTGTAGTCTCGCCCAGCAATCTCTAACTCGGCTTTGATTCGGGCAGTATTAGCTTCTAAAGACTTGACGTTGGCGGCTGCTGAAAGCACATTTCCCTCTTGGGCAACAATATCACCACTTTTAGCACCTGCTCTAACTCTGGCGAGATTGCGTTCACTCTCTTGGGCTTGGCTTTGAGCTTGTAGCAGAGTCGCCACTGAGCGATCATAACTATCAAGGATAGCGATCGGTTGCCCCTGTTTAACGGTATCTCCTTCTTTGACTAGCAATTTGACAATCCGCGATGTGCCAAGAGTCGATGGTGAGGCAACCTTCACGACTTCCCCCTGTGGCTCTAGGCGACCTAAAGCACTAATTGCTTTGGGTGCTTCTTTGGTCGTGGCGGTGGTGGCTGGCGCTGAATCTGTCGAGGAAGTACTGCTAGAACGACCAAGCACTAACCAAGCGCTCACACCTAAAGCGGCGATCGCAAGGGCGATCGCAGGAATCAGATAACGATTAGATGTTCTCGGCTCTAAGGCTTTTTTCATGGTGATAGTTTGATTGCTAGCGGAGATAGTATATGTATCTCCAGATATATATTACTGATTTGCGTAAACTTTTACCAAGGCAGTTTTGCGAATTGGCACTATTCCATGTCATCAAGTTTAATTCTTGGATCAACGGCTTTTAAGAGTAAATCACCAATTAAATTCCCTACTACCAGCATCAGAGTACCAAGCATTAATCCTGCCATTACTAAATTTGTATCTTTTTCACGGGTGGCATCTAGCAATAACTTCCCCAACCCCGGCCAGCTAAAAAAGAACTCAGTAATAAATGCGCCACCAAGTAAACCACCAAATTCAAATCCTAATAATGTAATTAGGGGATTGATCGCGTTACGCAGAGCATGGACATAAATAACTTGGTTTTCGGGCAATCCCTTAGCACGGGCTGTTTTGATATAGTCTTGGCGCAGCACATCCAACAAGCTACCGCGCATTATTCGCTGTAGTCCAGCAAAGCTGACTAAAGTGAGCGTCAATGTTGGCAAGATCATGTGATGGGCAATATCGAGAATTTTGCCCAATAAGGGTAGATCGCTAAAATCAATACTGGTCATGCCACCGACAGGAAACAAGCCTGTGTTTTGAGCAACCATCAACAATAAAATCGCTAATACAAAGCTGGGAAAGCCTTGTGTGGCATAGCTAATTACCTGAATAATGCGATCGCTGGTTGTGTTTTGCTTAACGGCACTATAGACACCAAGAGGAATCGCAATCAGCCAAGTGGCGATGAGAGAGGCAAGGGACATCAGTAGTGTATTGCCAGCCCGTTCGACAATTAGTGGTGTTACGGGCGCTAATCCTTGGCAACGCACTCCCAAATCACCGCCCAGAGTATTTTGTAGCCATAACAAATACTGGATTGCTTCAGGTTTGTCATAGTTCATCTGCCTTTCTAGCTGTTCAATCGTTGCTTTAGGTGTACTAGGGTTATTTCGCAGTTCTGAAAAACAATTTCCAGGAGATTTTGTAATCGCAAAAAAGCTAAGGATCGATACACCCAAGATCACAATCACGGCTTGCCCCAAACGCTTTATCACAAATCCCGTTGTGTCATTGATAATAAATCGCATTAGGGATCGATTTTCTTGATTTGCAGTTGCCATAGCTTCAAAATTGATACTCAGTCAATTGTGGTCACAATATTACAGCGCTTTACGCTGTATTTTAGCCATATTAACAGTGCTTCACGTTTTACAGCGCTATTGAGCATTTAAAGTGCCGCTTCGCGGCACTTTAAATGCTCAATAGCGCTTTGCGCTTTTTTAAACTTTTTCTTGAATAGGAATTACTGCGATCGCCACCGCGCAAGCCTTTAGCTCTGGCTGCTTAGATATCGGACAAGCTTCAGCATGGGTAAGAGCATTTGCTTCGGCATTGTCTGCCCAGAGTGCGCCCCAATGCATCGGTACAAATACAACACCACGCGCGATCGCCTTAGTCACTAGCGCAGGAAACTTAGAAACACCGCGCCTTGATTTTACTTCCACTAGATCGCCATTATTGATTCCCAATTTGTCGGCATCTTTCGGATGGATCTCGATAAAGGGCTGCGGGTACATTTGCCGAATCTTGTCGATGCGTCCTGTGCGGGTTTGGGTGTGCCAATGCCCGTAAAGCCTCCCAGTGGTAAGAATGAAGGGATATTCTTGATCGGGAACTTCAAATACTCCTTGGGAATGGTAAGCCGCAAAATTGGCTTTGCGATCGCTAGTATGAAATTGCAAATCGCTATAAAGACGCTTGTTGTGAACGCGATCAAGTTCGGGGGCGATATCCTTGCTCGGCCATTGGATCGCGCCTAGTTCTGAGAGTTTGGCATGGGTGATGCCCGTAATTTCGCAGGGGCGATCGCGAGTGATTTGGGCAAATTCGGCATAGACATCAGCAGAGTTTTGAAATGGGAATTGGGCAGCAAAACCAAGGCGGCGACCAACTTCCGAAAAGATTTCCCAATCGGCACAGGCTTCGCCGAGGGGAGTCTGGAAACCTTGGCAGAGCGTGACACAGCGCTCCGAATTGGTCATTGTGCCAGTCTTTTCGCTCCATTGGGTAGCTGGGAGTAAGACATGGGCAAATTCTGAGGTTTCAGTGGGGAAATAGGCATCTTGGTAAACAGTAAAAGGCGATCGCCGCAAGGCAGCTTTGGTTCTCACTAAATCAGGGAAACTCACCGCAGGATTAGTCGCGGCAATCCAGAGAAAATCGACATCTCCCGATTCTAAGCCACGAATTATATCCCAAGCCGTGCGCCCTACTTGCGGTGAGATACTGCCATTGGGTAACTTCCAGAATGCTTCTAGTTCGGTCCGATGTTCGGCATTAGTGACAAAACGATAACCTGGAAGTAAATGCGCTAAACCTCCCGCTTCCCTGCCTCCCATGGCATTGGGTTGACCTGTGAGCGAAAAAGCGCCTGCGCCTTCTTTACCAATCTGTCCTGTGAGTAAATGTAGATTGATAATTGACTGAACTTTAGCCGTGCCTTGGACGGATTGATTGATTCCCATTGACCAAATGGACAGAACTCGCGATGACTCTGCCCAATACTTTGCCGCTAGTTCTAAGTCTTCAACGCTAATACCACAGCGCCGCGCCACAAATTCGGGTGTATAAAGCTGTGTGAGTTCCTGAAATTCGGCAAATCCATTGGTGTGATTTTCGACAAAGGCGCGATCGCATTTCCCCCAAAGTAAGAGTAAATGAGCAATACCATTCAATAAATCAATATCTGTTCCTGGTTGAATTGCCAGATGCAAATCGGCAACTTCGGCAGTTTGGGTACGACGCGGATCGACCACAATCAATTTGACATGGGGATTCTTTTTGTGGCGCTTGCGAAAGCGGTTAAAAATAATTGGATGACATTCAGCAGCATTTGTTCCGATCGCAAAGAGACAATCGGTTAAATCAAAGTCTTCATAGCAACAGGGGGGGCCATCGGAGCCGAAGCTTTTGACGTAGCCTGAAACTGCCGAAGACATACAAAGACGAGAATTGGCATCAAAGTTATTCGTTCCCAAGCAACCCTTAAATAATTTTTGCGCCACATAATAGTCTTCAGTCTGGAACTGTCCCGAACCATACATACAGAGGGCCTCGGCTCCCTTCTCATAAATCGCCTTTTGCATCCGATCGCAAATTGTATCGAGAGCCTTTTCCCAACTCACTTGTCGAAATTCATCACCAAGGTGATCGCGCATCATCGGATGCAATAAACGATCCTTTTGAATAGATTCGGCAACAGTTGCACCCTTAATACAGACCATGCCTTGACTTGATGGATGAGCGCGATCGCCACGCACCTTAAAGCGATCGGGAAACTTGAGGGTTGGTTCCTTCCCTGTTTCCACCACCTCCAAACCACAACCCACCCCACAGTAAGGGCAAAGAGTTTTTACGGTTTCGAGATTGGTGGACATGGTTGGTTTATAAAGATTGAGAACTGGAGATTAATAAGTAAAACCGAAAACAAAAAAGGTATGGCGCACGCGCAGCGTGCGCCATACCTTTTTTGTTTTCGGTTTTACTGTCTAGCTGCTGAGACTTTTTTATTCGCAAAACCCTTCACAGGGTCAAAATGTAAAGGCTCAGTGAATTGCGAATAGGGCATGGAATGTAAAGCAGCGATCGGATCACTGAGATCGAATGTAGAACCATCGGTAAAGGCGATCGCTTCGCGATCTTCTTCGGTAATGTCAAGATTTAATTCTCTTGCCGCCTGTTGGTAAATATCCGTTGCCAAGAGGTTATAGATAACTTCAGCGTGATTTTCAGGGAAGTTGACTAAGCCCCAACGCGCCATTTGGGTGAGTACCCATAGCTGTTCTTTGCGGGAGGGCATATTGCCTACGCCAAACTGGCAGAAGTCTTTGTAATACTTGGCTTCCATCGTGCTAACGCGATAAGGGCCCGCAAATCCTGGGCGAATATAGACGGGCGATAGATTCAAGTATTGGGGCTGTGAGAGCATCAATACAATTTCATCGCGATTGTCAGCAGGTTCGCAGAATTGACAAGCTTCTAGCAGAGCTTTTACTAAAGCTAGATGGGTATGGGGATATTGTTCTGCCCATTCTTTACGAACTCCTAAGACTTTTTCGGGATGCCCATGCCAAATGTCGAGGTCAGTAGCAACTACAAAACCGACATTGCTATCAACCGCACGCACATTCCAAGGTTCGCCAACGCAATAGCCAATAATGTTGTTTGCCATCAAATTAGAGACCATCTGCGGCGGCGGAATCACGATCACATCCACATCCTTGTCGGGTTGAATACCGCCACTCGCCAGCCAATGCCGCAACATAAAATTGTGCATCGAAGCATGATGCACCATCCCTAATGCGGGATTGTAGGCATTTTGGAAGCTATCAATATATGTCTTCAAGGAAGCGAGATCATGAACTCCTGCTTCTTGGAGCTTTTTGCTGAGAGTGATCGCGTTTCCATTGCGGCTGAGGGTCAGCGACGTGACTACAGGCACAGGGATTTTATTGCCCATTCCCAAAGTAATCGCAAGGGGTAGCCCTGTAACCATTTGCGCTGCATCAAGGCGACCTTCACGAATACCTTCAGCCAGATCGTTCCAACTGGTTTCCTTGGATAGTGTCACATCCAAACCATACTTCGCAAATAATCCCTTCTCTTTTGCCATCACAAAGGGAGCGCAGTCAGTGAGGGGGATGTAACCAATGGTGAGATTGGTTTTCTCAATACTGCCCATGCTGATGGCGGCATTGCTCTTCATCTTCAGACGGTCTAGCTTGATCTGCTTTTGGCGATCAAGGAAGCTGACGATTTCACCACGCAGGCGGTAATAATTGGGATGATTGACGGTTTCGAGACGCTTGCGCGGATGGGGTAGTTCAACCGTGAGAACTTGACCGATTTTTGCTTCAGGTCCATTGGTCATCATCACAATGCGATCGCTAAGTAATAGCGCCTCATCAACATCGTGGGTGATCATCACCGCCGAAATTTTATGCTCATCACAGATTTGCATTAACTTTTCTTGCAATCTGCCGCGAGTCAACGCATCCAAAGCTCCGAATGGCTCATCTAGTAATAAAATTTTGGGCTTAATTGCTAAAGCACGGGCAATACCAACCCGTTGCTTCATCCCACCCGAAATTTCTCTAGGATACTTATCCGCCGCATGACTTAGCCCAACTAAATCAATATTTTCCTGAATAATACGATTTCTTTCTTCCTTCGATAAGTTCCGCATCACCCGATTTACTGCTAAGCCGATATTTTGCCGTACTGTTAACCAAGGTAAAAGTGAATGGTTTTGGAAGACCAACATCCGATCAGGTCCTGGTTCGCGTACTTCGCGACCTTCCAAAACAATTCCACCTTCAGTGGCCCTATCTAACCCCGATAGAATGTTTAACACCGTTGACTTACCACAGCCAGAATGTCCAATGATGGAGACAAACTCGCCTTCTTTCATCTCAAAATAGACATCTTTAATCGCGACAAAGGGCTGACCTCGATCATTTTCAAAAACACGACTAACGTGATCAATTTCTAGGAATGCTGTTGACATTTTTCTGTTGGGTAATGGTTCAGTAGGAAATTCAAAATTTATGCGATGTCTAACGCTTCGGGCTAGACATTACCTGAATAATTTATTCAGCATCATCAGCAAGGGCAAAACGACTGTAGAGAAATTCGAGAATGTAATTGCGGAGTGAATAATAGCGAGGATCATCGGCGATCGCTTTACGATTCCTTGGACGGGCAAAAGGCACATCAATAATTTCTGCGATATTAGCGGCGGGACCATTGCTCATCATCACAATACGATCAGCTAAGAACAGCGCTTCATCGATTTCGTGGGTGATCATCAGCGCCGTAACTTTATGTTCGCGCCAGATTGCCAGCAGTTCCTCTTGCAACTCTTCGCGGGTCATCACATCCAATGCACCAAAAGGTTCATCAAGAATTAGTACTTCAGGACGAATCGATAAGGCACGGGCGATCGATACACGCTGACGCATCCCACCAGAGAGCTGTTTTGGTTTTTTGTGCATCGCTTCCGTTAGCCCTACCATTGCCAAGCTATCTTTGGCAATTTTGATCTTCTCTTCCTTTGATTTGTCTTTATATACCTGCTTTACGGCTAACAAAACATTCTCAAAAGCTGTCATCCAAGGCAAGAGCGAGTAGTTCTGAAACACCACCATGCGATCGGGTCCTGGACGCAGGATTGGCTTAGACTTCAAGCAAATTTCACCACTAGAGGGACGATTGAAGCCAGCAACCATGTTTAGCAACGTCGATTTGCCACAACCAGAGTGACCGATCACACAGATAAACTCGCCCTCATACACAGTCAAATTCACGTCTTGGAGAACTACGTAGGGACCTCTAGGCGTGGGATAGACCTTAGAAACATTATCAATCACTAAAAAGGGATCTTGATGTTTGGGTTGTTGATTGTCTGTAATGTCAAGGGTCTGCATAGGAAGATTGATAATTTAGGTTGAAGGAGTTTAATTAATTACGAATTACGAGTAAGTAAATAGGCACAATAAAAACCAAAATCTAAAAAGCTGTCGCGCTCGCTGCGCGAGCGCCGCAGATTTTTAGGGTTTAAGTTTTCTTTTGCATACCTACTTACTCGTAATTCGTAATTCATAATTTAAGAATCCGACTGCACGGTGAACTTGCTGATATAGAAAATAAATTTGTCAAGGAAAAAGCCAACTACACCGATGTAGAACAAAGCCAGAATCAATTCGCTGCTCTTTTGGCTGTTATAGCTATCCCAAATAAAGAAGCCGATACCAACGCCACCAGTAAGCATTTCCGCCGCCACGATCGCTAACCATGACAACCCAACTGCAATCCGTAAACCTGTGAAAATATAGGGTGCTGCCGATGGCATCAAAATCGTGACGAAGTAATCAACTTTGCTCAGGCGTAATACTCGCGATACGTTGCGATAGTCTTGGGGGACTTGCTGCACGCCCACCGCCGTATTCATCAGGATTGGCCAAATCGAAGTTACAAAAATCACAAATAGGGCAGCGGCTTCGGTGACATCTAAGCCAACGGTTTTGAGCGATTCATTAACACCTTGGAAGGCTGACATTGCGATCGGTAGCCATGCGAGGGGCGGGATCGTTCGCAATACTTGGAAGATTGGGTCGAAGGCGCGATATAAAAAGACATTTGTACCGATCGCAATGCCAAGGGCAATGCCAATAATTGCCGAAGCGGTGTAACCAACTGCCACGCGGCGCAAGCTGGTCATGGTTTTGATGCCTAGTCCTTGCTCAATAGTTAGCTTCTCTTTGAGAGCTTGACGGGCTGGGCTATCTACTTTGTCTTTGGTGCTGACATCAAAGTTGGCGCGATCAAAAAATGGATGCCAAATATATTCTTGGGTTTCTTTCCAAACAGTTGTTGGTGCTGGCAATGGTGGCTTCGCTCCAGAGCAGAGAATTTGCCAAATTCCCAATAAAAATATCAGCGCAATCATCGGCGGAATAATAGACTTCGCCTGTTGCTGAAACCACTCAGCAATCTTATTGGAACTAAATCGGGAACTTAAACTACTTGTCGCCATTATTGAATATCTCCTAAAACGTTAAAGATGATTAGTTGCAATGATGACAAGGGGCTTAAGCCCCTTGCTAGAAACTTTGACAGATGAAAATTTCTAAGCTTTCTTGATCTTGAGTGACTCCAAGTAAGCCATAGGATTCTCAGGATCAAACTTCACGCCATCAAAGAAAGTCTCAATACCGCGAGAAGTACTCTTAGGAATGTCGGCTTCTTTACCGATCGCCTTGGCAGCTTCTTTCCATAAATCCTCACGGTTTACCTTATCCACCATTGCCTTCGCATCGGTAGTGGCATCGAAATAACCCCAACGCATATCTTCAGTAACAAACCAAAGGTCATGGCTCTTGAAAGGATAAGAAGCATTGTCATTCCAGAATTTCATCGATAGATCGGGATTGTCAATGGTGCGTCCATCGCCGTAATCTACCTTGCCCTGTTGTCTACCCAAAATCTCTGCGGCAGGGACTTTGAACCATTTGTCAGCGCCGACAATTTTGCACATTTCTTCTTTATTAGCAGGATCTTCGCACCATACCTGTGCTTCCAATACGCCCTTGAGTAGAGCCATTGCCGCTTTAGGGTTCTTATCAACCCAATCCGAACGCATAGAGAATGCTTTCTCAGGATGATCTTTCCATAGCTCACCTGTGATTAGAGCGCTATATCCAGACTGTTGCTCAATAAGACGGGCATTCCAAGGCTCGCCCACGCAGAAAGCCTGCATATTTCCCGCCTTCATATTGGCAACCATCTGCGGTGGTGGTACGACAATAGTTGATACATCCTTGTTAGGGTCAACGCCATTAGCCGCTAGCCAGTAGCGCATCCAAAGATCGTGAGTACCACCTGGGAAGGTTACGGCACATTTGAGATCCTTGCCACCAGCTTTAATCTTGGCGAAAGTATCTTTTAAAGCATCGCTCTTCAGGGTAATCTTGGCATCTTTAAACTCATTGGCAACTGAAATGCCCTGCCCATTTGTGTTTAGCCTTGCCAAGATATACATCGGCACTTTGTTACCATTAGTAACCTTACCTTCGGAAATTAGATAAGGCATAGGAGTAAGGATGTGTGCGCCATCAATACCACCCGCATCGGAACCAAGTACGATATTGTCGCGAGTCGTTCCCCAAGAAGCTTGCTTAAGAACTTCAACATCAGTCATGCCATACTTTTTAAAGTAGCCTTTCTCTAAGGCAATGATTAGAGGCGAAGCATCCGTAAGAGCAATGAACCCAAGCTTTGCCTTGGTAACTTCAGGAGCATCAGCAGCATTGACAGGAGCGGCGGCGGTAGTTGCCGCAGCAGTTGTGGCGGCGGTGGTAGTTGTAGTAGCGGTAGGGGTTTCGCTAGTACAAGCATTGAGAGCGATCGCGCCAACAGTAGAGAGTCCAGCAGTAGTTAAAAATTTGCGACGTGAAAACATACCCATTTTTTGATTTTCCTTAATTGATCTTGATTAATTTTTTTGTAAGAAATAAAAGCTGTGATTATCCAACAGCAATTAATTCGGCTGAATTAATTGCTGCACCGCCCTGTTTGGGAACTGCACCAAAGCGATCAACAAGTAGTTTGCCGACCACATCGTACAAGTCCTCACAGGGAATTTTTTCCATTACACAAGTGCCAAGGTGAGCATCTTTGCCCACTGTGCCACCCATGTAAATGTCCACCCCATCAACGACCTTGCCATCTTTACGCGCTTTACAACCCGTAAAGCCAATGTCAGCAACCTGTGGCTGGGCACAGGAATTGGGGCAACCACTCCAATGAATCCGCACGACTTGCGGCAATTCGTAGGTGGCGCTGAGTTGCTGGGTGAGGGCAAGGGAACGATTTTTGGTCTCGACGATCGCCACAGGACAGAACTGATTGCCCGTGCAGGACACCAGCCCCCGCATGAGGTTGTCGGGACAGGCGGGAAACTTCTCTAATAATGGTTCTTGCAGAAGTTTAGGTACTAACGCATCGCTGACATTAGTAATGATTAGATTCTGCTCAACGGTTAGGCGCATATCGCCATCACCATATTTGTCCGCAAGCCGCGCAAACTCATACATATCAGGGGCGTACATCCTACCGACAGGAATTTGTAACCCCACATAATTCAAGCCCGCTTGCTTTTGAGGATGCACACCAATATGGTCGCGCTTTTCCCATTCGATTTCATCCTTAGCGGCGGCGGCGGCAAGGGACTTACCCATTTGCTTCTCCACTTCTTCGCGAAACTTTTCAATACCCCATTCATCAATGAGATACATCAAGCGTGATTTAGCGCGATTTTCTCGTAAGCCGTTGTCTCGAAATACAATCAGTAAGGCTTCACATAGCGCTACGACATCTTCGGGCGCAACCCAAACATTGAGAGGAATCGCGGCGGCGATGCGCTTTGCCGAGAAGAATCCACCCACCAAAACATTAAATCCAAAAGTCTCTTTGCTCTCTTCCTTAAATGCTGGTATAAAAGCAAGATCGTTAATCTCAGCATGGGTGGAATTGTCGCGACAACCCGCGATCGCGATATTAAACTTACGCGGTAGATTCGTAAAAGCAGGATTTCCTTCGCCGTTATTAGTGAGTAAATCTTGTACTTGAATCGCGAGTTCTCGGGTGTCGTATAGTTCATTAGCATCGATTCCCGCTACAGGTGAGCCCGTGATGTTACGAATGTTGTCCATCGCTGACTGCACACTAGTTAAGCCGACAGCGCGAAACTTCTCAAACATTTCTGGCACATCCTCAATGGGAAAGCCACGCATCTGAATATTTTGGCGGGTGGTAATATCGGCAACACCATGTTCGCCGCACTTCTCAACTACTGATGCTAAAACGCGCATCTGATCGCTATTTAGCAATCCATTGGCAATTCGCATTCTCACCATGAAGCGTCCTGGAGTACTCTTGCGAAAGAATACTCCCAACCATTTCAAGCGATGCTGCAAATCATCATCAGCGATCGCTTCCCAGCCAATCTCAGCAAAGCGTTCAATTTCGGCTTTGACCGCCAAACCATCTTTTTCAGCCTTGAGGGCTTCAATTTTGTTTGCCATGCTTATTTATCCTTGGCTCTGCCCAAAAACTGTTATTAAAGATTTACTGAAGCGGTAAATCTTTAACTTTTGAATTTCTGGATTATTGCGACTTATCTTGGACTTAACACTACTTAACGAATTGATCTCAATTCGTATAAGAAACTACATAATTTTAAACTTTATTTAATAATTGCAATTAGTTAATCCGATAAATGCATTAACTACAGTTGCTGCCAGTCTGATTAGGACATAAAACCCAAAAGGGAGCGCCGCTCCCTTTTGGGTTTTAAATTAGCGAAAAGTACTGTAATTGCTATGCTGAATTTAGGATTACTAATTTGTCATGCTTGAGCGATTACAAAAAATATTATCTAGATACAGCCTTGCTTCTCGTAGAGAGGCTGAGCAGATTATTTTGTCGGGTCGAGTTGTTGTAAATGGAAAAAAAGTTAAAGAGTTAGGAACAAAGGCTGATTCTGAGAAGGATCTCATCGTAGTTGATGGAAAACCTCTAGATAACGAATCTCCTCAACTCATATATCTTTTACTTAATAAGCCAACAGGAATTGTCTGCACCTGCGCTGATCCTCAAAACAGGAAAACAGTAATTGATATTTTGCCCTTCAAGTATCAGCATTTATATCCAGTTGGAAGACTCGACTACAACAGTAGTGGGGCGTTGCTATTGACTAATGACGGTAGATTTGCTAATAGCCTTATGCATCCGCGTCATCACGTTCCTAAGACCTATCATGTGTGGGTGAAAAATATTCCTGAATCAAAGACATTGGAGCGTTGGCGCAATGGCGTAGTTTTGGGCGGGCGAGTTACTATTCCCGCAGATGTGAATATCTTGCAAATTGATCGTTTTCAACCCCAATCTCCAAAAACCCTACTGGAAATAACCCTATCTGAGGGGCGAAATCGTCAAATACGGCGTGTAGCAGAACAATTAGGACATCCAGTATTAGGATTACATCGCGTGAAGATCGCTTCGATTTCAATAAATAGTCTTAATGTAGGAGAATTTCGGTTACTAAGCGATCGCGAGGTTAAGTCAATTTCTCCGATCTAAAATCTAAATGTGAAAAATACTTTTATAGCTGTCGCCAATCTTGTTACAGCGCTTTGCGCCGACATAAACCCAGAGAAACTCCTAAAATTGCTGCTTCGCGGCACTTTCAGGAGTTTCTCTGTACCCAGTAAAGCCTCAATAGACTGTAGGATATAAAACCTGAAAGAGGTTAGCGGCGTGGAGCGCCGCTAACCTCTTTCGGGTTTTGAGTGACGACAGTTATACTAATTTGTTAGCAATTCCAAAACTTATCAAATGTTGTAATAAACTAATTTTAGTTTAGATGTATTAAGCTAATCTATGGATAAACTGGTCGCAAATGATTAGTTTCTTCTTTACGTAAAAGCACATTTGATTGCTCATCTCAATAAGTCCCACCTTTTTCTAAGTGTCTAATGAGTATTGTGAATAGTACAACCTCGAAGCAAGCAGAGAAATTAGCAGAAATCGGAGCGCAGTTTAAGCGAGTTCGAGAAGACAAAGAACTGTCGATTCCTCATCTTACTGCCACCACCCTCATCTCTGAAAGATATCTCAGAGCGATTGAGAATGGTGAGATAGAGTCTTTGCCCGAACCTATCTATGTGCGTGGATTTATCCGAAAGTACGGAACCGCACTAGGAGTTGGAGACTTGTCAGAAGATTTTCCTTTAGATCCTGTGCTAACTGAGAGCAAATGGGCTGGCAGTGCTGCCGCCGAATTACGTCCTCTCCATTTATATGCTCTATATATTGCCGTGATCGCTGGGGCAGTTGGTGTATTGGCTACATTTTTAAGTTCGCCAGAAGCCAATAAGATTAATGATAGTCAAACTAATTTTGGCAAAGCCGCACAGATTGAGCCTAATTTAGCAACTAATTCAGTAACTAATTCAAACAAAACATTAGCGCCAAAAGTTGGTGGTTTAGAAGTATTAAGGCAGCAAGTATCTACAGGGATTACTACTCCAAATAACAATAATATTAGTGTTGCCACAAACACCCCTAATCCAGTCACCCTTACTTCGCAAGTGCCGCTTAATAAAGCGCAGTCTGAGGCAGTTTTTGGTGAAGTTAATTCTAAGCTGAACAGTAAAATTCAGGCTTGGGCAAACGGTGCGAGTCTTATGCTCAGTCCTGCGATCGCATCTAGTAAAAGTTTTGAATTTGTCGGCAATAAGCCTGTCAATGTGGGAATTGCCATGCAGGGACAGTCTTGGCTACTCATCACTGTAGATGGTCAGACCGCATTTGAGGGTGTTTTAGAAGAAGGCAAAAAGTTAACTTGGTCTGCTGACAACCAAATCTCAGTTCGTGCAGGCAATGCTTCTTCAGTTGCAATTAGTTATAACAATCAACCAATTAAAGTTTTGGGAAGAGAAGGTGAAGTTGCAGAGCGACTTTTTGGAATTACTCAAACCAGCAACCTCGAAACTAATCGCACATTCCGCTAGTAACTACTAAAGCCCAAAAGCATATAACGCACGCTGCGCGTGCGTTATATGCTTTTGGGCTTTAGTTACTTTCTAAACCACTTTTTTTGACTAGCTCTTCAGGTGTGAGTTTGGATAAGAATTCGCGAAAAGCTCTTCTTTCAGCTTCATCAGCATCTT
This sequence comes from Pseudanabaenales cyanobacterium, assembly GCA_038215315.1. Classification (GTDB taxonomy): domain Bacteria; phylum Cyanobacteriota; class Cyanobacteriia; order Pseudanabaenales; family Pseudanabaenaceae; genus Pseudanabaena. The sequence continues at coordinate 4,077 of JBBQRB010000030.1, read as the reverse complement.
GATCTACAGGAATCGAAGCCTCCAAAATCACCTCTTCCATAACCCAAATTGGACATTTAGCCCGAACCGCGATCGCGATCGCATCACTAGGACGCGCATCAATCTCTTTTTTGATCTCCCCCTGCGAAACCGTAATAACTGCATAAAAAGTACTATTTTTGAGGGCATGAACCACTACACGCTCCACGGTTATTGCCCATTCAGCTAAAAAATTGAGCATCAGATCATGGGTCATCGGGCGCTCTAGTGGTCTCCCTTCCAGAGCGCCAATAATTGCTTTAGCTTCAGCTTCACCGATCCAAATTGGCAAAGCTCTTCGTTCTAATGTATCTCTTAGTAGAACAATGGGGTTCCGACTAACTGCATCTATAGCGATCCCCACTACCTTCATTTCAATCATGGTTGCCCGCCTTCTCTAAGAAATGAGCGAAAGTAATCTTCATTAATTAAAACGTTATTGTACCATCGTCTTGATGGTCGATCTGGCTCCTGACCTTGACTTATCTACATTCTTGGCAAATTTGAGTCCATGCAGTAACAGGGTCGTTTGCAGCCGTAATTGGTCGCCCAATTACTAAATAGTCGGCTCCCTCCGCGATCGCCTGTTTAGGAGTCATCACTCGACTTTGATCCCCGATGTCAGAACCTTGAGGACGTACTCCAGGGGTAACTAAGCAGAAGTCAACCCCAGATTGTGAGCCAAGTCGCGATTTTAGACTAGCTACCTCGTGGGGAGAACAAACTGCTCCTGTAAGCCCGCAGGATTGAGCAAGTAAAACCATCTGAGTTGTATATTCGCGCAAATCAAGGGAAACCTTGAGATCTGAAGCCAGTTCTAGAGCCGAGATACTGGTTAGGAGGGAAATGGCTAAGAGCTGGGTCGGTGATCCCTGTGCTTCATGTTGAGCAGCCTGCATCATGGCTCTACCACCAGAGGCATGAATTGTTAGGAAATCTGCACCATATTTTGTGGCAACACGGCAAGCTGAACCAACTGTATTGGGGATATCGTGGAGTTTTAAGTCAAGAAATATCTTCTTATTTCTTGACTTAAGTTCACGGATGATCATAGCGCCGTCAGCGATAAATAGCTCTAGTCCGACTTTCCAGAAATTTACTTGGGGCAAGCGATCGCATAGTTTAATAGCATCAGCTGCGGTAGGCAGATCCATAGCCACAATGATCCTTGAAGAGGGATCAGGGTCAGGATTAATGTTTATTTTCATTGTTTTATCGCAGATTTGAACGATACTAGAGCCTAATCCTATTACGTATCGACATACAGAGGATCTATGCGAGCGGTATTAATGGCAGGTGGTTCAGGAACTCGTCTACGTCCTCTAACCTGTGATATGCCAAAACCGATGGTGTCGGTACTAAACCGCCCCATCACCGAACATATCCTGAATTTGCTAAAGCGTCATGGGATTAGAGAAGTTATTGCGACACTACATTATTTGCCAGATGTAATTCGCGAACATTTTGGAGACGGTGCTGACTTTGGCGTAAATATGATGTATGTGGTGGAAGAGGATCAACCACTAGGTACGGCTGGCTGTGTCAAAAATGTTGCCAGCCTTTTAGATGGAACTTTTATTGTGATCAGCGGCGACTGTATTACAGACTTTGACCTCACTGCTGCGATCAAATTTCACCGCGATCGCCAGTCCCTAGCGACCTTGATTTTACGGCGTGTAGCTGATCCCATGGCTTTTGGTGTAGTTATCACTGATCAAAAAGATCGCATTCAGAGATTTTTAGAAAAACCATCTACTAGTGAAGTTTTCTCGGATACGGTTAACACAGGCATTTATATTTTGGAGCCTGAGGTTTTAGATTTTTTACCAGCTAATCAGCCTAGCGACTTTTCCAATGACCTATTTCCGCTTTTGCTTACCAAAGACATTCCCATGTATGGCTATATTGCTAATGGCTACTGGTGTGATATTGGCTCCCTTGATGCCTATCGACAGGCTCAGCACGATGCAATCCGTGGACGTGTTCACCTAGATCTGGACTATGTTCAGTTACGGACAGGATTGTGGATTGGTAAAGATACAGTTATTGCCCCTAGTGTCCAAATTGAAACACCTGCATTAATTGGTAGTAACTGCTCAATTGGCGATCGCACTAAGATTTCCGCAGGAACGATTATTGGCGATCGCGTTACTATCGGTTCAGATTGTGACTTGCAGCGTCCAATTATTGGCAATAGTGTGATGATCAGCGAGGAGTGCCATCTCTGGGCTTGTAGCGTTTCTCGCAATGCCAGAATTAGCCGCCGCGCCCATGTGATGGAAGGTGCTGTGGTTGGCTCTAACTCGGTGATTGGTGAAGAAGCGAGAATATTTCCTAATGTGCGGATTTGGCCGAGCAAGCACGTGGAGGCGGGAGCCACTCTGACTACTAACTTGATTTGGGGGGCAATGGCAGCGCGTAATTTGTTTGGGCAATATAGCGTGTCTGGTTTGGCGAATGTGGACATTACCCCCGAATTTGCAGTGAAGTTAGGGGCTGCCTATGGAGCGACATTGCAACCAAATTCCCATGTGATGGTTTCAAGGGATCAGCGTACAATCTGCCGAATGTTAACGCGATCGCTGATTTCAGGATTAATGTCAGTAGGGATTAATGTTGAAAACTTAGAAGCAACTGCTATCCCAATTTCACGGTTTATTGCACCAAGTCTCGGTATAGTCGGCGGTATTCATGTCCGTGTACATCCCGATCGCAACGATTGCGTAATGATTGAATTTTTGGACTGCAATGGAATCAATATCAACAAATCAACAGAGAAAAAAATTGAGGGAACATTTTTTAAAGAAGATTTTCGACGCGCCAGAATTGAAGAAATTGGTGAAATTAGCTATCCCACCCGTGTATTGGATTATTACAATAGCGGCTTTGCTAAAAACATTGACGTGGAAGCGATCAGATTTAGTGATTGCAAAAAAATAGTTATTGATTATGTCTATGCTGTATCGGGGGCAGTGCTACCGAGGATTTTAGGTAAATTTAGTACTGATGTGGTGGTACTTAATGCCAGCCTCAATGAAGTCGCACCTACGCCTGTAGATCGCGAAAAAATGCTCACCCAGTTAACTGATGTCGTCAAGGCAGTTCGCGCTAGCTTTGGAGTACAGGTTTATGCAAATGGTGAAAAATTTATTTTAATTGATGAGATGGGCAAGTCAATTCGCGATGAAATATTGACAGGCTTGATGGTTGAGATGGTCTTGACTTCTCAGCGTGGTGGCACGATTGTTGTCCCTGTTTCGGCATCAGGCATGGTTGAGTTGATTGCCGAGAAGCATGGCGGCAAGGTGATTCGCACGCGCGCAAATCCGACGGCACTAATGGCTACTTGTCATAGTAATGCGGGCGTAGTACTCGGCGGCTCGGCGGAGATGGGCTTTATATTCCCTCAGCTCCATCCTGGATTTGACGCTATGTTTAGCATTGCCAAAATTATGGAATGGATGTCACTACAAAAGCGATCGCTATCGCAAGTGCGCGCACATCTGCCAAGGTGTCATTTTCGCAGTCAGGTCGTCCGCTGTCCTTGGAGTGTCAAGGGTACGCTCATGCGACATTTGGTTGAGTCTTACAGCAGCAAAAGGGTGGAGCTAATCGATGGGGTCAAGGTCTTTTATAGCGATCGCGATTGGATTTTAGTATTACCTGATGCTAGTGATCCATTGGTGCGGATTTTTGCTAATGGGTTTGATACGCCTTTGAGTAATGGGCAAGTTTGGGCAGAAAATTATATCCAAGATTTTTCGGCACATATTGAAGGATTTTGTAAGTTACAAATCGCTCTTTCTAAAGATTCTGTGCTGCTTGATAGTTAAAACTGCCCCACAAAAGTGTATAGCTACAGCGCCTTGCGCTGCTATAGAACCCAGAGAAATTTTTGAAAGTGCCGCGAAGCGGCACTTTCAAAAATTTCTCTGTATCCTTTAAAGTATCAATAGGCTGTAAGCTCACTTTTTATAATTAAGGACTTATGCTGAATTAAACTTAGTAGTAAGTAGTTTATGCTAAATTTCTCTGCATTCTCAGAGAGTCATACTAATA
>JBBQRB010000029.1:0-20627 GCA_038215315.1 Pseudanabaenales cyanobacterium | reverse complement strand
TAGTCAGTTATATTCGCGGGTTTGAATATAACAAGGCGATGACAATGATGTTAGTTTTGTTGGTAGTTGTAACTGCGATCGATGCTCTCAGCAGTCAATTACGGAACAAATTTAAATTGGATTAAACCACAGCAAAGCAGCAATTCTCGTTATGGAAAGTTAGCAGGTGTTTGGCGTGGGAAGAATCTTAAGCCCATTGAGCATGAAAAGAGCAAATGCCCCCAAAAGTCAAAGCACGAAGGTTATTCTAGAAGGCACTCAAGTGGAATTATCAATGACTAAGTAGAAAAACCAAGACCCCAAAAGCTATGGCGCACGAGCAGCGTATGCCATAGCTTTTGGGGTTTTAAGTTTTTTCTTGAATTGCTACTTAAGCACGCGATCGCTTCCACAATCGATAACCAATAAAAGAGGCGATCGCGAGGATCAGCCCAAAAACTACAACTTTAGAAATTACATCAATGTAGTCTTCGATTGATTTATAGTTGCTACCCAAGAAATAACCTGCATAGGTCAATAGAGAAACCCAGCCAATCGTGCCAATTGTGGAATAGAGAAAGAAAGGAATGAGTGGCATCTTGCTAATGCCCGCAGGAATAGAGATTAAGGTACGAATCCCTGGCACTAAGCGACCTAACAAGACTGCCTTAGAGCCTTGATTTTGAAACCAATTGACAGACTTGTTAATATCTTTCCCAGAAATTCCTAACCATTTTCCATACCGATCAACCAGTAGCTGTAATCTGTCTTGCCCCAATAATAGTCCCGCGTAATACCAAGGAATGGCACCTAGAATAGTTCCAATTACGCCTGCGACGATCGCAGGGATCACCTGAATCTTGGTATCCGCAAAGGTGGCAGTGTACCCCGCCAAAGGCATGATCAACTCTGAAGGAATGGGTGGAAATAGGTTTTCGGCAAACATGAGTAAGCCAATTCCCAAATATCCCAGAGAGTTCATTGTATCCGTGATCCATTCCTGCATGTTGTCTTCCCAAGTATTGATGCTAAAAGCATACATCTGTAACTACCTATATATAAGCATAAGCTTTACGCAGTTATTCTCCCTGACGACAATCATACTCCCTTCCCAGCGAAAGATTAGACGGTGCGGTGCGAAGCGCCGCACCGCTAATTCTTTGGTGGGAAGGGAGTATGTAACTATGCAAAAGAAACACCTTAAAACTCACAAAGCTGTGGTGCACGCGCAGCGTGCGCCACAGCTTTGTGGGTTCTGGGTTTCTTTTGTATAGTTACTTATGACGTGCTACTAAAAGCTTATGCTTATAAAAAATTTTTAAGCTTCTCTGCTAAGATCGGCAACGTGAGGATAAAGGAGTTACATGGCTGGATATACGCTGATTTTAGCGATTTTGATCTTAGGCGGCGTCATCGCAACTTTGGGCGATCGCATCGGCACTAAGGTTGGAAAAGCGCGACTTAGCATATTTAACCTTAGACCCCGTGACACAGCTACAGTTGTTACGATCGCCACAGGCGGCATGATCTCTGCTTCGACACTAGGAATTTTATTGCTGCTTAGTGGGCAGCTAAGGGATGGGCTGTTTCGCTTAGAAAGTATTCGCTCAGAACTATCTAGTAGTCAAGAGCAGAAGCAAAGAGTTGAAACTGAGTTAAATACTGCCAAAAATGAGCAGGAAAAAGCCCAGAATCGGCTAGAACAAATTAATGAGTTTTTAGTTCAAGCAGTCAAAAAACAGTCAGAAACTCAAGCATTATTAAAATCTGTCGAGAGCAAGTTTGCTCAAGCTGATGCAGAACTGCAAAAAGCATCACAGCAAGAAGCTGATTTGCGCGATCGCATCCAAAACCTGACCACAGAGCAAGAAGATCTGCAAGCAGAAAGTTTACAACTGCGTGATGAAAAAGAACGCATCGCTGGAGAACTTGTAAATATTTCTCGCGATCGCGAAACTCTCAAACAAAGAGTTGATGAATCAGAACAACGTCTAGTAGATATCGAGAAACAGAGAGTAGCTCTTGGTACAGAAGTCGCATCCTTAGAGTCGGCGCGTGAACAATTGTTAATTAGTCTAGAAGCACTACGCAAAGGTAATGTGGCTATTTTTGCTGATCAGATTCTTTCGATTGGAGTTGTACGCCCAAATCTCAGTCCTTCTGAATTGCGCCAAGCTAGCGCTCAACTACTGCAACAAGCAGAACGTAATGCTCGTGAACTGCTCGACTTTCTTCCCGATCAAGCTCCTGCTGAGCCAGTAATTCAAATTACAGAAGCACAGGTGGAAGGACTATTAAACCGAATTAGAGATGGACAAAGTTATGCAATTCGGATTCTCTCTGCGGGTAATTTTTTGAAACGAGAAACGAGAATTGCGATCGCTGCCGATGTTACACTCAACCGTCAAATATTTGCCATTGGCACAGAGATTGCAAGTTTAAAGTTCACACCCGATCTGGCTCCTCAAGCGCTAGCTTCACGCATTGAGCAATTGTTTTTGTTGGTCAGTTTCCGCGCTCGGCGTGAAGGTGTTTTAGCGAATCCACTGACAGGAAAAGTTGGTAATTTTCCACCAGAAGCACTGACTGAGCTGTTTAAGTTTGTCAGCGTACTTGACGCTCCCTACGAGATCAAAGCCGTTGCTAAAGAAGCAATTTTTCCTGCTAGTTCCCTAAGTTTAGAGCTAGTGATTCGACAGAATGGAATTGAAATTGCTCGCTTTAGTTAAGGCAAAAGAAAACCCAAAAGCTATGGCGCACGCTGCGCGTGCGCCATAGCTTTTGAGTTTTTTTTGTGTACCTACTTACGCTGGCTGAGCGAAGCCGAAGTCCCTTTTCAACTCATTTAGAATGTATGTAAAGCTGCCATCAAGTTTACTCAAAGAAGTGAGTGGCGGCGCTCCGCGCCACCACTCACTTCTTATGGTTTAATGCGGTTAAAATAAGTTTATGGCAAAAATTTCTCTCTGCGATCGCTGCAACTTCTATGCCCATAGTCCGCTTCTAGTCTGTGCGGTGCATCCCTATGGACCACAGTGGGGCGTTTGCACAGATTTTATTTCCGCAGAACTATGGGAACCCGAAGATCCTAAAAGCTACGACCCTGCGATGGAGTCAGAGTGTGGTTGGCATCCCATATTTACAGGTAAATGTCCAGAATGTCGCACTCCATTCTCGAGAATGCGTCTACCTCCAGAGCAGTGGCTATGTAAATGTTGTGGATGGGAAGATGATCTGTCTTAAACCCAAAAAGCTGTGGCACACGCTGCGCGTGTGCCACAGCTTTTTAGGTTTATCTACTTACTCCTTGCGATCGCTCCAAATGTCACGACCTCTTACATTAGCAATTGTATGTAGTACCGCCGCTGAGGCAGCCATAATATCTCGCTCCTCACCACCAAGGTACAAGCGCCCAAAACTACCTACAGCAACGATTTCCAAAATATTAATAGAAGCCGCCTTTTCTGCTTCATTAGCGGCTAGGGCTGCATAAGCAGCAGGCTCAACTTCCATGATGTAAAGAGTTTGACCTGACAACAGCATCTGCCCACGCCGAAACCGATTAATTAACTGAGTTTGATGGGCATCGATATTGCGAATAATTTGACTAGACAGTAACCTTGGCTTAATTCGATCATCTTCGGCTACACCCATCATTTCCAGAATTGCTCGTCCTGCGGCTTGAGTTTCGCCCTGACTTGCCGAATGAATTTCTAACAGACCATACAAGCGCTCAACGATTTGTATCCCTGGACGCACAGAAGTTGATTTTAAAGCCACATCAGTGATGCGATTAATTTCAATGCCAGGAGAAATTTCGATCCACAGAGATGTGTCTCCTGGTAAGGGTAAAAAACCTTGAGCGATCGTTCCTAAGTATGCAGCGTGTTGTCGCTGTAAATTATCTAAGTAGACATAGCTGCGTAAATCGATACCCAAAAAATTGTTCTCCCACTAAGCTGTGACAAACTAAAATTTGCTTACAACGCTTTGCGCTCAAATCCAAACCGAAGAAATTATTAAAAGCGTTGCTCCGCAACGCTTTTAATAATTTCTTCGCGGTTCGTTTGATCGAAAATAGCTGTAGGATATAAAGCCCAGATTGAGATTGCGGCGCTCCGCGCCGCAATCTCAATCTGGGCTTTGCTTTTCTAGGTACTCATTTTACTACGCTTACAGTGCGCTATAGCTTTTTGGGCTTTATAAGCCTGCTTGGGCTTTAGCCACCACTTGACCATCCTTAAACTCAATGATTGCGTTACTACCTTCAGAATTTTTCCAAGAGTAGACCATACCAATAGTTTTGCCATCATTATTCTCGGCGATCACTTTGCCGGCAATTCCAAAAATTTTTTCTACCTCTTCTACTGTCATCCCTTTCTGGACTACATTAAACTTATCTAAAGTGATCTTACCCGCCTCGTCAGCTTGATTGGATTTGAGCGTAGTCGAAATATCAATTAGGTCTTCGGGTGTGGCTGATGGCAAAGCCTGAGAGATATTACTTGGTGTTGATGTTTCTAACTTACCTTGAGCCTGTTTGTTAACTTCAGTTGTGGGCTTAGGCGTAGATTCTATTTGAGCTTGCTGGCTAGGGCTAGCTGTTGGCTGAATCTTCTCTGTAGTGCCAATTGCCACATTGCTTGATTTGATAGTTAAAGCTCTGACAGATGCGCCAATTCCTAAACCTAATAAAACTATCGATGCCGCCACTAGCAACAATTGCCAATAACTATTGATGGGAGTTATTACTGATGCACTGGAATTATCATGATTTATCAGACTAGATGGGTTATTTTCGAGTACCTTGGACTCTGTTTCTGGTTTTTCTATGGCAGCTAGATGTTGCTTTGCCTTGGGATAAGCGGGCGCAATTTTATTGATCGCCTCTTGTAATACAGAATTTTTGGAAAGTTGTGGCTCTGGCAATCTGGTATTTAAAGCGATCGCCTGATTCAAATCATCTGGATGCTCAAATTGGGACTGCGATAATTTTGTTAAGGAGCTGGGAGAATCAATCATAAATTGCTCCGTCCACAGTAAATGCTGCTCATGGATTTCTTCGTCATTGCGCCAACAGTGAACCCTAAATTTAGCCACAGATTCTATACGCAAATTTTGAAGTTCGCTATGCAGTAATGTCAGTAGTTTTTCCTTGTCAACGGCAGAATTTGCCCGAATTTGTAGGTCTAGGCTGCTATCGACAATGACAACTTCAACGACAAGACTATCAATACCAAGAGGTTGTAACTCTCGACGGATAGTTTCGGCGATCGTCTCAGGATCTCTTTGATGGGTAGATTCGGCAATCGAAAGCATACTTGACTAACTTTCCTACACTAACTGGCGCTAACTGATAAATAGGTATAAATTACTCCTAATTATCTTAATGCTAACAAATACATTACATTCGTTCACTGAGAGCGACGACCGCTAAATTGCTGTAAAGATTAAAAGAGTAAGGACGGCGAAAAGCGCCATAACACTAATTTTTGGATGGGAAATCAGAAAGCGAATGTATTCCTAATAACATTGCAGCCAATAAGTTTACTCAGAATTGATCAAATTTAAATCTTGCACATCACAAATGGGGCAAATCCTGATAGGGTTGATCTGGAACCTGCAACTCAAAGTTTTTCTTAGCTACAGAATTCATGAAAGTACTGGTAATTGGCGGCGACGGTTATTGCGGATGGGCGACAGCTCTACATCTTGCCAATAAGGGTTATGAAGTTGGTGTATTGGATAATTTAATTCGCCGACATTGGGATAATGAATTAGGTGTCGCTACGCTCACACCGATCGCATCAATCCAAGATCGTATATACAAATGGCAAGCTGTTTCAGGTCAAAAAATTGACTTGTTTATTGGTGACATCACTAATTACGAATTTTTACAGAATGCATTTCGCCGTTTTGAGCCAGATGCGCTTGTCCATTTCGGCGAACAGCGATCAGCACCTTTTTCAATGATTGATCGCGAACACGCCGTACTCACTCAAGTCAATAATGTTGTCGGTACTTTGAACTTGCTTTACGCGATCAAAGAACATAATCCTGACTGTCATCTAGTCAAGCTCGGCACAATGGGCGAGTATGGCACTCCCAATATTGATATCGAAGAAGGCTACATTACCATTGAGCATAACGGACGCAAAGATACGCTCCCATATCCTAAGCAGCCAGGCAGTTTTTATCATCTTAGTAAGGTTCATGATAGCCACAATATCCACTTTGCTTGCAAAACATGGGGCTTGCGTGCCACAGACCTCAACCAAGGCGTTGTCTATGGTGTCCTCACTGAAGAAACTGGTACTGATGAGTTATTAATCAACCGCCTTGATTATGACGGTGTATTTGGGACGGCGCTCAATCGCTTTTGTATCCAAGCTGCCATCGGACATCCTCTAACTGTCTATGGTTCTGGTGGGCAAACCCGCAGCTTCCTCGATATTCGTGACACTGTACGCTGTATCGAGCTAGCGATCGCCACCCCTGCGGAAGCTGGTAAAATGCGTGTATTTAACCAATTTACTGAGCTTTTCTCAATCAACGATCTCGCTTCAATGGTACAAAAAGCAGGGCAAACCCTTGGTATTAAGGTGGAGGTACAAAGTATTGACAATCCGCGTGTTGAGGCGGAACAGCACTATTTCAATGCCAAAAACACCAGTCTCCTTGATTTGGGGCTACAACCTCATTTCCTATCGGATGCTTTGCTTGACTCACTACTAAATTTTGCGGTCAAATATCGCGATCGCATTGATCACAAACAAATTTTACCTAAAGTAAAATGGCGCGGCTAGGATACAAAACCAAAAAAAAGAGTTGCGGCGCGAAGCGCTGCAACTCTTTTTTTGAAGACGAACTACAGCTATAGTCCCTGCGATAGAAGATTTAAAATCATAAAAGACGTATCTTAGATTACATAAACGAGTAATTGTCAAGTCTTTCTTACCGAACCAACCATGACATCTTCTACAAAAACTTTGCGCGTTTTGGTGGTAGATGACCACGAGCTAACACGCTGTACCTTACAACTAGCACTCTCTCTGCAATCCTGCATTGACACTGTAGATGTTGCTACCAATGGCAAAGATGCGATCTCCAAAGTGCATAGCCATAAACCTGATGTTGTGGTCATGGATTTACATATGCCAATTATGGACGGCTGGACGGCTTCCAGCAGAATCAAAGCTCAGTTTCCAAATGTAAAAATTGTTGCTTACTCAGCAGCCGATGGCGGGAAAGCTCAAGCGATCGCTAATGGTGCAATTATTGATGTCTTTTGCGATAAAGGAGCTTGTACAAAGAGCTTATTAGAAGCAATTAAAAGTGTTGCATAAATCATATTTAGAGCATAAAAAAGAGGCGGTATAAACCACCTCTTTTTTTATGGATTTTCGCTTTTAGTTGGCGATAAGAACTTAGCTGCGATGATACCGCCGATAAAACCAAATAAATGCCCTTCCCAAGATATGTAAGACCTTGTCGGTAAAACGCCCCAGATCAGTCCACCATAGGTCGTAGCAATCACAATTGAAATAGCGATCGCCACAAAGCTCTTTTCAAAATAACCGCGAAAAAGTAGATAGCCAAAGTAGCCGAAGATCACGCCACTGGCCCCAATATGTACTGAATAAGGTCTACCGATTAACCATGTGCCAAGCCCTCCAACCACAGCCGACATGATCGAAACAAAATAAAAGTCACTGATACCGCGCGACATAACTAGCCATCCCAAGATGACGAATGGCACAGTATTGGAAACAAGGTGATAAAAACTGCCATGCAAAAAGGGCGCAAACAGAATACCGCGTAGCCCAATTAGTCTCTGTGGCAAGATTCCCAACGAGTTTAGTCCGCCACTAAATACAAATGTATTGACAATGAAAACGATCCAAAAAATTGATATCGCGATCGCTAAAATCTTGACGTGACTTTTTAGCTCCCCACCAATTGTCTGCATCTTTTGTTTCATGATTTAGTACCAAACTATAAACACTTTAAGCTTAGCGCAAGCCTAGGTTTAACTAGGGCTTTTCAATAATACGAATATTGACATAATTGATCATTTTTCACCTTTTCCTTAATGCGGTTCTCCATTTCCTTTTCTTTTCAGAGTCATTAAGAGATTGAGCAAACCATGAACAAAAAACAATAGCTAGACCCCCTAAAAATTCCATATTAATTTTGGAATAAATTATAATTATGAATATTGTGCTTACTCCCTTCCCAGTGAAAGATTAGCGGTGCACCGCTAATCTTTCACTGGGAAGGGAGTAGGACATAAACCCAAGGAGGCTAAGTTGCGGCGCGAAGCGCCGCAACTTAGCCTCCTTGGGTTTTGGCTTGTCTTAACACAAGTGACGATAGCTATATATCTAATTGAATTTGATACTTTCATTACATTTTTGTTGCAAGGTCAAGCATTTTGTGTGTTATGTTGTTACATGGCGCAAGAGTGCCGTCTTAATTTGATTAAACGCAGGTAGCACCTAATCAACAGATTTAACTTAATAAGTTGCAAATAAGTTATTTAAACAAGTTTTTTGTATCGGCTGCTGCATTCACCTGCTGAAGATTTCATAGCTTAGAGGTTTTCTACTATCATGTCCATTCGCCTTTATGTTGGCAACTTGCCAGCAGAATTAGATCGCCAAGCTCTAGAAAAAATTTTCAATGAATCAGGTGATTCAGTATCCTTAAAGGTCATAACCGATCGCAAAACTGGCAAATGCCGTGGTTTTGGATTTGTGACCGTAGGATCTGATGAGGTTGCCGATACAGTCATTGAAAAGTTTAACGGTTACGACTTTAATGGCGCTGTCCTCAAACTAGAAAAAGCTTTACCTCGCACAAAAGGCAAGGCTGAAGACGGATCTGACCTAGAAGAAGGTATTGATGAAGCACCGAGAGAAGAAAGTGAGTCAGTAGTGGTCAGTAATGTTGCTCCACCAGTTAAGGCTGGCGCTAAGCGTAAAAAGCGTAGCAGTAATAATAAAAAAACTACTGGAACAACATCTTCTGCGACTTCTAATGAAGCGCATCAACCAGATCCACGTTGGGCGCAAGATCTTGAACGACTTAAGCAACAGCTTCTAGAAGCTCAAGGTGCAGCAAAATAATCATCGTTTTGCACTAAATAAAAAAGGAGAAAATAGCTATGCTATTTTCTCCTTTTTTATTTAGTGCTGTCGCTAGTCAAGCCCCAAAAGAGAGAGACCGCGAGCCGTCTATCTCTTTTGGGGCTTGACTTTATAATGTTGTTGTTGGCGCTGACTTAGGAAAATATGGTCTTTCATCAGTTAGAGGAGGACGTAACCAGAACCGCAAAGTATAGAATATTAGCTCTTTAACTTCAGTCCAGACTCGCTCAGATCTGACAAAAGACTCAGCATTAAACAAGAAATACTTGGGCTTAAGATCAAACTTAGCTCCAATCGGCCAAGGACATTGTGCAGCAAGATCTGTATAACTATCGGAAGGATAGGTTGCCGTTGTTAATGAAGTATTGAGATCTTGGTTTCTGAAGGACATATATGTCCGTGTTGCTTCAATGGGCGAAGCGATCGCCAAGATTCTTCGACTATTGCGAGGATCTTCCCGCAGCAGCCCGTTCTTTTCCATTGACTTGATCAGCCTACTAATTTCATCTCCACTACTGCGGACAGAACGTCCTGACGGCTCAATAATTATAAATTGCCTGATATCGGCGGTTATGTTTGGCAAGCTAGTCAAGGCGGCACACATCTGATCAGCTTCTGTTAGATCAATTTTAGATAAGGCTTCAGTTGAGGTTTCGGCGGGCTTGGTAAAGTAAGCCTCATAGCGAGGATCGTAACGTAGCCCTGTATTTGCAATTCCTGCTTGTCCTGCGATCGCTATTCTTACTTCTTCTTTAGAGCGATTTTCAGATTCTGGTGCAATTAGGCAGGGGTATCCTTTGGTAGGCTGGTAGGTAGTACGCCTACCACCACTGAGAATAATGAAGGGCTTTTGTTGAGGATCAGCCGCATTCCAAAGTCGCACTGCTTCTTGTACGCGAGGCTCGTAAGGTGGATTTTCGGCTAAGACCACGAATAAATCGTAAATACCAAGTTTAAAGTCAGCTAATTCTTGCTCAGATAGGTTGAGGACGGGCCGCCGATAGGACTGCTCGACAGCGTTCACTCCCTGCTGTTCTAGATAGCAGTTAAATAACTCAGAAGTAGCATTGTTGGTGGCGATCGCGAATATCAGGAGGATTACGAGTGATTCTCTAGTGACAGTATTGATCCTCTCTGTAGCGCCTTTATTGTCAACTTTGTCACCACTTTTAATTTTGAGATCTCTGAGCCGAAACCAATAGTTAAGAACCATCAACAGTAATATGATCCCTGTTAATGTAAATGGAAATGAAAGGAAATCAACGACTATTTTGGGTACAGGGTCTTCAACAAATCTAAAATTAGCGAAAATAATTGCTATTAAAGCGGTGAAGATGACTAGACCAAAAAGACGAAACCAGTCCTTAGGAATTGCCTTAAACAGAATAATAAAGACTGGAACGGCAATGATCCAAATCAGAATATTGGTTAATAGATCAAACACTATTCCTCCAAAATTCTCTAATAATTCCTAGATTGCTCTTACAGCCTATTCAGGCTTTGGCTATTCTAAGAAAAGTTTTTGTGGGCAAAGACACGATTCTGTGATGCATTTGCAATGTCAGTGCAATATGCTAGTCAATAGGGTTACAGATGTAAAGGGTTTTATCAGCTTTTATAAGATCTTTTCTGGCTATTTCCGTTAATTCTAATAAATTCACAATTTTTACATCATTTGTTATGCCTGCTAAAGAAGAGTTACGTTTACCTAGTTGGCTGCGCCCTCAGATTGGCAAGGCTGATGAAATTTCCGAGGTGCAGCAAATAATTAAGCAACGCGGAATTCATACAATCTGTGAAGAGGGGCGTTGTCCAAATCGTGCAGAGTGCTATTCCCAGAAGACGGCGACTTTTTTATTGATGGGGCCAACCTGTACTCGCGCCTGTGGATTTTGCCAAGTTGACAAGGGACATCAACCGATGCCATTAGATCCCGATGAGGCAAACAAGGTGGCTGAAGCCGTCAATTTGTTGGGTTTAGATTATGTGGTGCTGACTTCGGTGGCAAGAGATGATTTGGCGGATCAGGGGGCATCGGTATTTGTAGAGACGATGGCGGCAATTCGGCGATCGCGTCCCCATGCCAAGATTGAGGTGCTAACTCCTGATTTTCGAGGCGATCGCCGTTGGGTGGAAATGGTTACATTGGCAAAGCCAGTTTGCTATAACCATAATATTGAGACTGTAAAAAGATTGCAGGGTAAAGTACGGCGTGGCGCAAAGTACGATCGCACGCTGTCAGTTTTAGCGATGGTCAAAGAGATTGATACTGAGGTAATTACTAAATCGGGATTAATGGTCGGACATGGGGAAACTGTAGAGGAGTTGACCGAAACCATGCAGGATTTGTATGCGGTGGGTTGCAGCTCATTAACGATCGGGCAGTATTTGCGTCCATCCTTGGAGCATTTGCCAGTGATTAGATATTGGACTCCTGATGAGTTTGAGGAGTTAGGGGCGATCGCGAAGCAGATTGGATTTAGCCATGTGCGCTCAGGAGCTTTGGTACGCAGCTCTTATCATGCAGGTCAAGTGGCTTAAGCTCCAAGAAATGAGTAGCGGCGCTCTGCGCCGCCACTCATTTCTTGGAGCTGGATTTTATCCCAAAAAAATAGCGGGCAATGGCAACGTCAAGTAAATCCATTTCCCGCTAACTCTTGTTCAATGAAACAATTGAGACGCATACATAACTTCCCACGAAGCGAAAACGGTTTTCATCAGCTAAAGCGCTTATTTGAAATGCTTTCTGGTTCAGCATTTTGGCTTGACCTGCATGAAAGTATAGCGATCGCCACTTGTATCAGGACAAATCAAAACCCAAAAGAGAGAGGCGGAGCGCCGCCTCTCTCTTTTGGGGACAATACTAGCGATCGCTATAAGTTTCAGCATTTTTCACTGCTGCTTACTGTGGGGATGTTTTACCTGCCATACCAGATACTTTCGATGCGATCGCTAATATTAATTGCTTGCTCATAGGTATCTGCCAAAACGGTAACATGGGCAAGTTTGCGCCCCACTGTAGACTGCGCCTTGCCATACCAATGTAAATATGTGTTGTCAAAATTGGCGATCGCTTTGAGTTTGGTTGTGTATTCTGGGCTATCGCAGTCTCCTTGCTCAAAACCAAGCAAATTGACCATTGCTACTACAGGGGAAATCATACTCACATCACCTAATTGCATTCCGCTAACCACACGCAATAACTGCTCAAACTGCGAAGTCTGACATCCCTCAATTGTGTAATGCCCAGAATTGTGAGTACGCGGGGCAATTTCATTGACACTAAGCTCGCCTGTAGCGGTCAAAAATAGCTCAATCCCAAACACGCCGATCGCCTCTAGAGTATCCACGATCTGTTGGGCAATTGCTTTTACTTGTTGCCTAGTTTTTTGATCGATGCGAGCAGGAGCGATCGTGCGGCGACAGACTTGATCGATTTGTAGAGTTTCGACAACTGGATAGATAGCCGTTTTGCCAGACTCAGATCGCGCCACAATCACGGCTAATTCTCTCTCAAAGGGAATGAAAGTTTCGGCGATCGCTGGAGCTTTGTGCATACTCTCCCAAGCTGATCTTAGTTTGGGTTCATCCTCAATCAGCCAAGTGCCTTTGCCATCGTAGCCATGCCTTCTTGCTTTCAAAATTAAAGGATAGCCAAGATGTTTTGCTGCTGCTAAAAGTTCTAGTTCTGACTCGACATTATAAAAATTAGGAGTGGGGATGTGATGAGATTTAAAGTGCTGACGCTGCTTGAGTTTGTCAACTGATATCGCTAGAGTTGCGAGACTTGGCAGAAATATTAATTTGCGATCGCCAGAACTATCAACCAGTGCTTGCAGAGCCGCTAGATCAACAAACTCATTTTCAAAGGTAATTACTTGGCAACTTTCAGCCAATTTTGCAGTAGCGATCGCGTCAGTGACTTTGCCATAGACTAAGCGATTGGCACTACGCACCGCAGGCTCTTCAGGGCGATCCACCTGTACCGTAAGTTCTAGTCCTAACTTTTTAGCCGCGATCGCTGTCATCCATGCGAGCTGACCTCCACCAATTACCCCAATTTTTTGCCGCGTCACCACAAATTCCCTACATTACATCCAAACTAATACTGCAATCCTAGTCTTTAATAAGGCAACTACAGCGCTTTTGATTTTGTCCGAAGTAAAAATATATCTAGCTTTTGATATGCTGTGTAATATCTGACTGTAAATTTATAAAAGAACTATGCCTAGATCGCAACGTAATGACAACTTCGTCGATCAAACCTTTACTGTTATTGCCGATACGATTTTAAAACTTTTTCCTGCTAGTCAGAGAGAAAAGGAAGCTTTCGCTTATTATCGCGATGGAATGTCTGCTCAAGGAGACGGCGAGTACGCTGAAGCTCTAGCTAACTATGAAGAAGCCCTTACCCTTGAAGAAAATTCTTACGATCGCAGCTATGTTTACTACAACATGGGTTTGATTCATGCTAGCAACGGCGATCATGACAAGGCTCTGGAATACTATGAACAGTCGATTGAGCTAAATCCTCGGATGCCCCAAGCCTTAAATAATGTAGCGGTAATCTATCACCACAAAGGCGAAAATGCTCAAGATGAAGAGAAGTCTGAAGACTACTTCAACATTGCGGCTGATCATTGGGTCAGAGCCATCCGTCTTGCTCCAAATAATTATATTGAGGCTCAAAACTGGCTGAAGACCACAGGCAGAGCCGATATTAACCTTTTCTTTTAATTTGTCTAAATTTATCTAAAAATTATGATTGATCGAGAACAAGTTCGCCATGTAGCCCGTTTAGGTCGTTTGAAACTAACAGAAGCTGAAGAGATTTCTTTTACTAAGCAATTGGACAGCATCATCGACTACTTTCAGCAGTTAAATGAGCTAGACTCACTACTAGAAGGCGTTGAGCCGACAACTAGAGCCGTTAATACAGTCAATATTACTCGTCCTGATATATTGCAACCCTTTGGCGATCGCGAGATTTTGCTTGATGGCGCTCCTGATCGAGAGGAAGACTTCTTCCGAGTACCGCAAATTATGGGTTAAAAAAAGATGAATGCTTCAGGCGATCCCGATTCTAATTTGTCTAGCCTCGCTATCTTGTTAGCCGAAGATAATCCCGTAAACCAAAAAGTGGCGACTAGAGTACTCAAACTTTTGGGGTATCAAGCTGACGTGGTTAACAATGGTCAAGAAGTAATCAAAGCGATCGCCGAGAAGGTATATGACTTGATTTTGATGGATGTACAGATGCCCGAAATAGACGGGATCGAGGCGACTCAATATATCCGCAATCAAGAAGCTGAGTCACAAAGTCAACCTATTACAATCATTGCGATGACAGCCAACGCCACTGATGACGATCAAATACTTTGCCTCAATGCAGGGATGACTGATTACATGAGCAAGCCGATCCAGATAGATAAGCTCAAACTCATGTTGTATCATTACGGGGCAAAAAAAATAAGAGCCACAATTAATGCAACTCCTGATTTATAGGGATTTTCAGTTAAATCCAAAGCAAAAGCCATAGAAGAGATGCGGTGCATCTCTTCTATGGCTTTTGCTTTACAGCCTTCTGAAGCTGCCGCAAAGCGGCTCTTTCAAAAGTTTCTCTTTCTTACAAAAGCTTAAGCTGCTACTGCGACTTCAGCTTCAGTGGCTGCGACTTCAACTAGAGGAGCATAAACGCTGATCTTCTTGCGGGTCTTGCCAAAGCGCTCAAAAGTAACAACTCCATCAACAGTTGCGTATAGGGTGTCATCACTGCCACGACCAACATTATTGCCAGGGTGAAATTTAGTCCCACGTTGACGAACCAAAATACTGCCAGCTTTGACAACCTGACCGCCGTAGCGCTTTACGCCGAGACGCTTAGCGTTAGAGTCACGACCGTTTCTTGTACTACCTGTACCCTTCTTATGTGCCATTTGTTTTGTGTCCTCATGAATGATTTAAAGATGATCATATTGCTTTACCATCCAAGGATTAATGTTGATTCGCAACATTAATCCTTATATTTTAGGATGGGGCTAGGGTTAAGCCGCTTGACCGCTCAGGTTGATTGCTTCCACCATGATACGGGTCAAAGGCTGACGGTGACCGTTCTTTCTGCGAGTCTTCTTTTTGGGGCGCATTTTATAAACGATTACTTTCTTTGCCTTGTGATGGCGCATCACAGTGACTTCTACGGTAGCACTATCAACCACGGGCTGACCAATGGAGATATCACCATCTATATTGACAAATAAAACTTTATCAATCGTTAATTTACTGTCTTCTTCGGCTTCTAATAGCTCAACGTCATAAAATCTGCCGACTTCGACGCGATATTGCTTACCGCCTGTTTCAATGATTGCGTAACTCATAGTGTTTAGATATTTGGTAAATGCCGTACAGGTATTGGAAAATTAATTTCACCAATTTTTGCGAATAACCCGATCCGAGCATGAAAGATCGTGCGATCTATAACTATACATGAACTTTAGAAATAAATTCTAGCTAAATAAAAAATTTTATCAATAAACCCCAAAAGGCTATGACGCACGCACAGCGTGCGCCATAGCCTTTTGGGGTTTATGTTAGCCAGCCTAGGTTAACTGCTATGAGTAGAAAAGTACCAAAAATCAACCGATAGGCTACAAATACCCAAGTTGTATGGGTTTGAAAAAACTTGAGTAGCCATGCGATCGCCAAGTAAGAAAAAATTACCGATGAAAGCAAACCAATTGCTAGTTGTCCTGCGCCAATATCTCCGAAGCCCTTCTTGATGATGCTGACAAGTTCGACTAGTCCACCAAGCGTAATTGCAGGAATGCCCAGCAAAAAAGAAAATCTAGTCGCCGCAACTCGATCTAGCCCTAGAAATAGGCCTGCGGTCAAAGTTGAGCCAGAACGCGATACCCCAGGAATCAGCGCCATCGTCTGGGCAATCCCCATTAAAACTCCATCAATGACCCGCACTCTCTGAAAGTGGCGCTTTTCTTTGCGACTGCGTTGCCCAAATACTTCAGCTAGGGCGAGCAGACTGGACATCACAATTGAGGCGATCGCGATCGTGGTTAAACTTCTGAGAATTGACTTATCGTAATCGGGCAAGAAAATTTTGATTAGTAAACCGCCAAAGATGATCGGGATTGTCCCCAAGGCGATCGCCACAGCTAATTTAAATTCTTGAGCTTTATAGTCTTGCTCACGAATGGCTTTGACGCTTCCCCAAATAATATTTTGTAGATCTGACCAAAAATAGCCAACCACCGCCACAATGCTACCAAGTTGAATTACAGCATCAAATGAAATGCCTGCATCTTGCCAGCCAAAGATCGCGGGAAATACTTTTAGATGGGCAGTACTACTAATTGGCAGAAACTCAGTCAGCCCTTGCACAATCCCTAAAACAAAAGCTTGCCAGTATTCCATAAAAATTAAAGCGACATACAGCCAGATTTTACTGGCATAATGGAATCTAAATACAATTTCTAGCAATCTCTATTTAATTTAGGTATAAGCACATGGATTTAAGAGTACTCATTGTTTTGGGGCCGATCGCTTTGGTTGTTTTGTGGGCAGTTTTTAATCTCGGCAAAGCAGTCATTAAGGGCGAAGCCTCTTTGTTTGGCAAGCAAGGTAATAATCCTTTTCAATAAATTTACCTCCAAAAGCTGCCGCAAATATATTGAAAATATTAAGAGAGGACGCAATGCGTCCTCTCTTAATATTTTGTCTGATTGTTAGGTATGTACAGTCACAAGCATCTATAGCTATAAAATGGTTTTATAAACGATTAAATTAATCTTAAAGGTAGCTAAAACATGGCGATCGGAGAATACAAACCCGGATTAGAAGGGGTTCCTGCAACCCAATCAAATATAAGTTATGTTGATGGGAAAGCAGGCTTGCTGGAATATAGGGGTATTCGTATTGAGGATCTTTGTGTTCATAGTAATTTCCTTGAGATCAGTTATTTACTGATCTTTGGTGAACTGCCCAATGCTACCAAACTCAAAGAATTTGAGACTGAAGTTACTCATAGAAGAAGAATTAAATATCGCATTCGGGACATGATCAAGTCATTCCCTGACAATGCCCATCCCATGGATGCTCTACAAACCAGCGTTGCCGCATTGGGTATGTTCTATCCTTTGGGAAACTTTCATGATGCTGAATATATTTACCAAGCGACATTAAGACTTCTCGCAAAAGTGCCAACAATGGTGGCGGCTTTTCACATGATGCGCCAAGGCAACGATCCAGTCATGCCTCGCGATGATCTCGACTATGCTTCCAACTTCTTGTATATGCTCAATGAGAAGGTTCCTGATCCTTTTGCCGCGAAAATTTTTGATGTATGCTTAACGCTGCACGCTGAGCATACTGTCAATGCCTCGACCTTTGCGGCTTTGGTGACTGCTTCGACATTGACTGACCCCTATGCGGTGATTACCTCTGCGATCGGAACTTTGGCAGGTCCGTTGCATGGTGGTGCTAATGAGCAAGTGATGATGATGCTTGAGGAAATTGGTTCTGTTAACAATGTGACTGCTTATCTGAAGGGCAAAATTGAGCGCAAGGAAAAGCTGATGGGCTTTGGACATCGAATCTATAAGGTTAAAGATCCTCGGGCAATCGTTTTACAGGATCTGGTGCATAAGATGTTTGACCAGTTTGGGCATGACCCTTACTACGATATTGCGCTAGAGCTAGAGAAACAGGCTTTTGAAAAGCTCTCAAGTAAAGGGATTCACCCTAATGTGGACTTTTATTCGGGATTGGTCTACAAGAAGTTAGGAATTCCTAGTAACTTGTTTACGACTATTTTTGCGATCGCCCGTGTTCCAGGTTGGCTGGCGCATTGGAAAGAACAGCTTTCTGATAATCGTTTGTTCCGTCCTACACAGGTATATACAGGCTTGCATGATGTGACCTATACACCCATTGAGGATCGTTAATATAGCCGTCGGCACTTGTGTCTGTAGCTATAGGATAATGATTAGGCGCGATCGCGCTCTAAATAAATAATAAAAAAGCTATTTCATGTTTACTTTCGCATTGCCTAAAGGTTCGCTATTAAAAGACTCGATCAACCTACTTCAAGCGGTTGGACTTGACTTTAGTGCTTTTCTGGACTCTTCCAACCGTCAACTACAAATTTTAGACCCGACTGGAAGTGCAAGGGCTTTGTTAGTCAGGGCGCAGGATGTGCCTGTATATGTGGAGTATGGACAGGCTCAAGCGGGAATCGTGGGTGAGGATGTATTGCGTGAAAAGACTCCCAAGGTGGCTAGATTATTAGACTTAGGTTTTGGTGGCTGTCGAATGTCGATCGCTGTTTCAGGAGAGAGTCGCTACCGATCGCCCCTAGACTTGCCGCCCCATAGCCGCATTGCCTCAAAATATGTAGGCTGCGCCCGTGAATATTTCGATAGCATTGATCTGCCTGTAGAGATTATTCCGCTCTACGGCTCGGTGGAGTTGGGACCAATTACAGGTATGGCTGAAGCGATCGTGGATCTGGTCTCTACGGGCAAGACACTCAAGGACAATGGGCTGATCGAAATTGAAGTCTTATACCAAAGTACAGCGCGACTGATTGCTCATCCCCTTAGCTACCGACTTTATAGTGATCGGTTTAGAGAGTTAATGGACAAAATCCAAGTTGCGACTTCTTAAAATCAAATAAGTAGGTAGGTCTAATTAAACCCAAAACCCAAAAAGCTGTAGCGCACGATCGCTAATTTGTTTGTTTCTTGCTACTAAATCTCTGAGTCAAACCTTCGCCTACTAGCGATAAACCGATCGCCATTAATGTAATCGCCAAACCAGGGAAAACCGTTGTCCACCAGATATTTTCACCAGTCGAGAGCGCATCAAGAGCTTGCTTTAGATCATGACCCCATTCGGGTACATCTTCAGGAATGCCTAAACCTAAAAACCCTAAACCTGCAAGGGTCAAAATTGCATCAGCAGCGTTGAGAGTAAAAATCGCAGGTAAGCTTTGGATGACATTGGGTGCGAGATATTTAATTAAGATGGTTTTGGTATCCGCACCGATCGCTTGGGCAGCTTCAATATAAACTTCATTTTTAGTACTTACGGTTTGGTTGCGGATCACCCGAAAATATTGGGGGATATAGGCAACACTGAGCGCGATCGCTGCATTCCAAACTCCCGCACCGACCACAAAGGCGATCGTCAGTGACAGCAAAAGACTGGGCAATGTATAGATGGCATCCATCAGAAATACTAAACCGCGATCCAGCCAACCGCCCTTATATCCGCTTAGCATTCCCAAAGGTACACCCACCAATAAACTGATCAACGTAGAAATAATTGTCACTTGCCACGCGACTCCCGCCCCCGCAATGGTTCTAGTAAATACATCATGTCCCTGTAAATCTGTGCCGAACCAGTGCTTTAGAGATGGTGGCTCATGGATGGGATTGCTCAGAAACTCCGTTGGGTCAGTCAATAGTCCGACGGCTTGCAAGATCGGAGTGGCGATCGCCATCAACAAAAAAACAGCACTAATAACCAAGCCAATGAACATTAATTGTTGAGATACGGACTTTTGAGGCGATTTCATGGCAGAAGACAAGGGGCTGATGGGCAAGCAAAAAGTAATTTCATTGTTTTGTACTATACCGCGATCGCTAATTCTAGTTAAAATTAGAATCCTGGGATCGTAGGTAAAAATTATGGATGTAATTCCCGCAATTGATATTTTAGATGGACGCTGTGTCAGGCTCTATCAGGGGGATTATCAACAGTCGGAGGTATTTGGAGATGATCCTGTAGAGATCGCCCAACGCTGGTATAGCCAAGGCGCTAAATACTTACACGTTGTTGATTTGGATGGAGCCAAGCAAGGAAAGCCGCAAAACCTGAAAATAATTGAGGCGATTGCCCGTTCCATTCCGATTCGAGTCCAGATGGGTGGAGGGTTACGCGATCGCGAAAGTATCTTGTCAGTACTACATTCTGGTGTTAGTCGGGTGATCATCGGCACGGCAGCAGTCGAAAATTCGCAATTGATTGCTGAGATTTGTGCAGAATTTCCTGAACAAATCATGGTTGGCATTGATGCCCGTGATGGGAAGGTAGCAACTAGAGGATGGCTGGAGACTTCAGAAATATTTGCTATAGACTTGGCTAAGCGCGTAACTGATATTGGGGTTGCAGGAATTATTTACACTGATATCCATCGCGATGGCACGATGCAGGGTCCCAACATTGAAGCCCTGCGGCAACTTGCCGAAAACGTTGATGTGCCAGTGATCGCTTCAGGCGGTGTTAGTTCGATTACGGACTTACTAAACTTACTGTCGCTTGAATCTGTGGGAGTCTCAGGTGTAATTGTCGGTAAAGCAATCTACACAGGGGACATTCAACTTAAAGAAGCTATCCGTGCAGTTGGCAATGGTCGCTGGCAAGACGTGATCGATGGGTCGGCGATCGCCTAATTAAACCCAAACCCAAAAAAGCTGTAGCGCACGC
>JBBQRB010000028.1:0-20961 GCA_038215315.1 Pseudanabaenales cyanobacterium | reverse complement strand
TTTATATATTAAATAACATATCGCCCCAACCCGTTTTATTTTAAAAAAAAAAAACCCTTACTCGGTGTTGGGGCGTTGGCCGCCGCAACTCGTCTTCTGGTTTTATGTCCTGACAAGACTGACTACGGCTATAGCTATCGCCACCCTCTTTTGGATAAAACAAATAACAGGCGGCGCGTAGCGCCGCCTGTTATTTGTTTGGGAGAAAATTGCTGTAGGTCAAATGAGAACTATGTGGCGATCGCGATCAACCCTGAGCCAACCTTCATCCTGCAATAGTTTCATCGCCCTAGTAACAGTCACACGAGTACTACTAATCGCACTAGCTAGATGTTGGTGGGTCAGTCTTACCGTTAGCCTAGTACCACCCTCAGTAGGAACCCCGACTTCTTGTTTGAGCAATAATAAAATTTGACGTAACCGCTCTTCTACTCTTTTGTTACTAATCAGCGCTAACAATGACTCAGTTTGCTGAAGGCGGCGATTGAGGTGCTGTAAAATGCCTTGATATAGCTGTATGGACTGCTCTAGCTCAATTAGAGTAAATCTCATCAAGTCCACATCTGATAAAGCGATCGCTTGGTACGGATCTAGACTAGTTAACGGTAAGCCAAAAGGCATTGCTTGAACTGCAAAGCCAACTAGCACCTCATCTCCTGAAGGATGTAGCGTGTTCAGTTGTACAACCCCACGACAGACAACCCATACTTCATGAGGATACATGGGAACAATTTGTCCAGACTTATAATTGTGCATGGTGCGACCGCGATAGATTTCTTCGAGCGATCGCCTCCAGTCAGTTATAGAGGTCGTACAACTAAGATCAAAACTTGAAAACGTGTATGTCATATCATCGTGGGGTAGACATCCATGATCCTATGTGTTTATCGATACTATCGGGTTAAGACTTGTTTATCTAATCAATAAATTCTGATTAAATAATGAAAATATGTCTAAGGCGGACTTTCATGGGACTATTTTCGGGATTTGCCTCGATATACTCCCTTCTTAGTGAAAGATTAGACGTTGCGGCGCACCGCGCCGCAACGATAATTTCTTGGGTTTAATGTCTAGTCCTACGCTGGGAAGGGAGTAAGCACAATGAAAAGCAGGAGATAAATGGCGGCGCTTCGCGCCGCCATTTATCTCCTGCTTTTGGATTTGACAGGGCAACAGCCACAAATGCAAATTAGTGGCATATAATCAAGTTAAATTTTGTAAAAATTTCAATTTATACATGACCACAACAACAATTGCACCTGAAACCGTATCTGTTAAGTACGAGATTAAGGACATTAGCCTTGCACCCTTAGGAAAACAACGTATTGAATGGGCTAGCCGTGAAATGCCCGTTTTGCGCCAAATTCGCGATCGCTTTGAAGCAGAAAAGCCCCTCGCAGGCATTCGTATTGCCGCCTGTTGCCACGTCACCACTGAAACAGCTAACCTTGCGATCGCTCTCAAAGCCGCAGGTGCAGATGCTGTATTGATTGCTAGCAATCCACTTTCTACTCAAGATGACGTTGCTGCGTCTCTTGTTTATGATCACGGAATTTCTGTATATGCGATCAAGGGTGAAGACAACGCCACATATCACCGCCACGTCGAAATGGCATTGGCTCACCGTCCTAATATCATTGTTGACGATGGTAGCGATGTCACCACCAACTTAGTGCTACATCACGCCGATCAACTTTCGGAAATCATTGGTACAACCGAAGAGACCACCACAGGTATTGTTCGTCTCAATGCCATGTTTAGAGATGGCAAGCTAACCTTCCCTGCGATCGCGGTTAATGATGCCGAAACTAAGCACTTCTTTGATAATCGTTACGGTACTGGTCAATCCACCCTCGATGGCATCATCCGTGCAACCAACATTTTGTTGGCTGGTAAGGTAATCGTAGTCGCAGGTTATGGCTGGTGTGGTAAGGGTGTCGCCCTTCGCGCCCGTGGTATGGGTGCAAACGTAGTTGTTACAGAAATCAATCCAGTCGCCGCAATCGAAGCTGCGATGGATGGCTTTACCGTTACAACTATGGTAGAAGCGGCAAAAATTGGCGATATCTTCATCACGGTTACTGGCAACAAGCACGTAATCCGTCATGAACATTTTGAAACCATGAAAGATGGCGCGATCGTCGCGAACTCTGGTCACTTTGACCTAGAAATTGATCTAGTTGCGTTGAATAGCCTCACTGAATCCGCCAGCTTTGTGCGGAACTTCACTCAGGAATACCAACTCAAGTCTGGCAAGTCGATCATCGTCATTGGTGAAGGTCGTCTCGTTAACTTGGCGGCGGCAGAAGGACATCCTGCTAGTGTAATGGACATGAGCTTTGCCAACCAAGCTCTTGCCTGTGAGTACCTTGTGAAGAACAAGGGCAACCTACCTGCGGGGGTTGTGCCAATCCCTAAGGATATTGACCAAGAAATTGCTCGTTTGAAGTTGCAAGCTATGGGTATCACTATTGACACCTTGACTCCTGATCAAGTTCATTACCTAAATTCTTGGACTGAAGGAACATAATTTTGGCAGCGCTTGAAGCTTACAAACAATAGAAAGCGGCGCAATGCGCCGCTTTTTATTGTTTGTAAGCTTCAAGCGCCATAACACACTGTGAGTTATGATCTTTTGAGTGCGTTTAGGTTAAATATAAGTCCGTGTTAGACATTAAGCTCGTGCGATCGCAGCCCGAACAGGTACAATCTCGCCTCAATAGTCGGGGGAAAAGTTTTGACATTAGTAGATTGGTCGAACTAGAGCAGGAAGTTCGGAACTTAGAAACTAGGCGATCGCAATTGCAAGCTGAAAGCAATGAAATTGGCAAGCAAGTTGGCATCAAAATGAAATCTGGTGCGCCTGAGGAAGAAATTCAAGCACTCAAAGCGCGATCGCCTGAAATCAAACAGCAACTTGCAGAACTAGAACCCAAAGAGAAATCTCTACGCGAAGAGAGCAATAGCATCTTGATGACATTGCCCAACTTGCCTAGTGAAACTACTCCCATTGGCGCAAATGAGAATGAAAATGTAGAAGTGCGGCATTGGGGTGATGAGTATAAAACCACACGTACAGATATTTTGCCTCATTGGGAAATTGGCGAAAAACTAGGAATTCTCAACTTTGATCGGGCTGTCAAAATCTCCCAAGCAAGATTTGTGAACTTGATCGGAGTGGGGGCTGCCCTCGAACGCGCCTTGATTCAGTTTATGCTGAATACCCATACTGCTAATGGCTATATTGAAGTTGCCCCGCCACTTTTAGTAAATACCGTTAGCATGACTGGCACAGGACAACTACCTAAGTTTGCTGAAGATTCATTTAAATGTGCGGAAGACGACTTATGGTTAATTCCTACGGCAGAAGTGCCTGTAACAAATCTATATCGTGACGAAATCATCGAAGATGAAACCTTACCGATTCTGCATTGTGCTTATACTCCATGCTTTCGCCGAGAAGCAGGAAGCTATGGTCGGGATACGAGAGGACTTATCCGTTTACATCAGTTCAACAAAGTAGAAATGGTAAAATTTGTTCTGCCCGAAAACTCCGCAGCAGAACATGAAAAGTTAGTCCGCGATGCCGAATCTATCCTTCAAGCTTTAAAACTTCCTTATCGTGTCGTTGAACTATGTACAGGTGACATCGGCTTTAGTGCCGCTAAATGTTATGACCTTGAGGTTTGGTTACCCTCAGCTAATACCTATCGCGAAATTTCTAGTTGCTCAAACTTTCATGATTTCCAAGCAAGACGGGCGAATATTCGCTTTAAGAGTAAGGGTAAAAAAGGAACAGAATTTTTACATACTCTTAATGGTTCAGGATTGGCTGTTGGAAGAACAATGACCGCAATTCTGGAAAACTATCAGCAACCTGATGGACGCATTTTAATTCCTGAAGTGCTACAACCTCTGATTAATAGAGAATATATCTAATTTAGAGAAAGAATATATAGCGTTCTTTCTCTAGGAAATTATGGCGAGTTATAACTATGGCAACTATTCACAGACTACATCCAGATAGCCCACAACAACGGACGATCGCTCAAATCGTCAGTGCTTTGCGTGATGGCGCGATCATGCTCTATCCAACGGATACAGTCTATGCGATTGGTTGCGATTTGATGTCCAAGTCAGCTATCGAGAAGGTTCGCAAACTAAAGCAGATGTCGAACGACAAGCCATTAACATTCTTATGTTCGTCGCTATCTAATATCGCCGAGTATGCAATTGTTTCTAATGCTAACTATCGCACCATGAAGAGTCTGGTACCTGGTCCTTTCACATTCATTTTGCCCGCAACTAAGCTTGTGCCAAAATTAGTGTTAAATCCTAAGCGTAAAACTACAGGGATTCGAGTTCCCGATCATGGAGTATCTCAGACAATCATCGAACTATTAGGAAATCCAATTATCTCTACATCAGCAAATCTAACGGAAGACGATCTTGATGATGAAGATTTTAATGTTCAGATTAAGAATGGGAAACAACGTAATGTTTATGACTTGCCTAAAGAAGAACTTTTTGATCGCTTTTCCAAGTTAGTTGACTTGATCGTTGATGATGGTTCTGATCACACATCTGGAGTATCGACGATTCTCGATTTGACCGATGACCTCCATCCGCAGATCTTGCGGCAAGGCTTGGGGGAAGTTAATTTTTTATAATTCGTAAGCTAAGCATCTGCCTGTTTAAGAGCTACTCCCTTCCAAGTGAAAGAATTAGCGGTGCGGCGCGAAGCACCGCATCGCTAATTCTTAGGTTTTAATACTGGGAAAAGAGTATCAAAACTTTGTTACAGCCTATTGAGGCTTTAAGAGGTACAGACAAACTTGTAAAAGTGGCGCTTCGCGCCACTTTTACAAGTTTGTCTGGGTTCTATAACAGCGCACAGCGCTGTACTGTGACATTCGTATCGGCATCCATTCAGGTTCTTTGTTAATTTACTTGAGAGACAAAAAATATGCGTACCATCCGAAAACTGCCGATATTATCTTTATTGCTTGTATTAGTCGGCTACATAGCCTATGGATGGCTACTTTCCATTCACAAGGCTGATTGGCGAATTTGGATTCCTGTAGGGGCGATCGCCTTTGGTATGGAGTGGCTATTTTCAATCATTTGGGCAATCGCCGCCGTTGTATTCGTGTTTTTACGAAAGGAACAGTTTTTATTGTCACTTGGAATTAGTGTGATTTGGGCTTTTTTAATGTATATCGCCAGAAATGAGCTACGAGCTTTTATGAACAATCGTGGTTGGAATTTTTTTGTTTTAACTTTAATTGCAGGACTGGGTTTAAGTTTGGGCTGGTTCACTGATACTTTGCCAATGATTAGGACTTTTGGCTCAACGTTGGTCAAATAAAAAGAGTGGCGGCGCTTTGCACCACCACTCTTTTTATTTTGATACAGCCTATTGAAGCTTTAAAAACTTCTCTAGGTTTTACAAAAGCGCAAAGCGCTTTATTACAAAGCTGCAGCTAACTTCAAGTCGCTGGTTTCCAAGATTTGTTGAAGCTCTTCAGCATCAACAGTCTCGCGTTCGACTAGATCATGGGCAATCTTATCAAGCACATGACGGTTATCGATCAACAACTGCTTAGCACGGCGGTAAGCATCAGATACCAAAATGCCAACCTCTTCATCAATGGTTGCCGCAGTTTCCTCAGAGAAATCACGCTCAGCCGCGATATCACGACCGAGGAACATATTGCCATTGGAGCGCCCAAGAGCTACAGGTCCAAGTTTGTCACTCATACCAAAACGCATCACCATTTGGCGAGCGATCGAGGCAACTTGTTGCAGATCGCTAGAAGCGCCAGTGGTAACTTCTTCATCGCCAAATACAATTTCTTCAGCAATGCGTCCACCGAGAGCAACCGCCATTTGATTTTGCAAATAGGCGCGGCTCTGCATTCTCTCTTCGGTAGGCAAGAACCATGTCAGCCCACCAGCTCGACCACGGGGAATAATTGTGACTTTTTGAATTGCATCATAATCGGGCATTAATGCACCAACGAGGGCATGACCAGCCTCATGATAAGCGACTAATTCTTTGCGCTTTTCGCTCATGACCCGATCTTTCTTTTCGGGACCAACCAAGACGCGATCGACCGCATCATTGATTTCATCCATGGAGATTTCCGTCAAGTTGCGGCGGGCAGCCAGAATTGCAGCTTCGTTCAACAAGTTGGATAGATCCGCACCTGTAAAACCTGGAGTGCGACGGGCAATCTTTTCGAGATCAACATCCTTAGAGAGAGTCTTGCCGCGTGCATGAACGCCGAGGATTTCCAGACGACCTGCGAAGTCAGGGCGATCGACAACTACTTGGCGATCAAAACGACCTGGACGCAGTAGAGCCGCATCAAGTACATCGGGGCGGTTAGTTGCAGCCACAATAATGATGCCTGTGTTGCCTTCAAATCCATCCATTTCCGTGAGCAACTGGTTGAGGGTTTGTTCGCGCTCATCGTTACCACCTCCTAGACCAGCACCACGTTGACGACCTACCGCATCAATTTCATCAATAAAGACGATGCAAGGAGCATTGGTTTTAGCTTGCTCGAATAGATCACGGACACGGGATGCACCCACACCCACAAACATTTCCACAAATTCAGAACCAGAAATGCTGAAGAATGGTACGCCAGCTTCACCAGCTACTGCACGGGCGAGTAAGGTTTTCCCTGTGCCAGGAGGACCAACTAGTAGTACACCTTTGGGAATCTTTGCACCAACAGCCGTAAAGCGATCAGGATTTTTGAGGAAGTCTACGACTTCGGTAAGTTCAAATTTAGCTTGCTCAATACCAGCGACATCGCCGAATGTGACTTGGGTTTGAGGCTCCATTTGCACACGAGCTCGGGACTTACCAAAATTCATGGCTTGGTTTCCAGGTCCTGACTGAGCGCGACGTAGTAGGAAGAACAATCCGACAATGAGCAGAATTGGCAAAACTAAGCTGCTCAAGGTTTGGATCAACGCGCCATCAGTGCGCCGAGGAGCAACGTCTAATTCAACATTGTTTTCTCTGAGGGTCTTGATAAAGTCAGGATCATTAGGAAGGTTGACTCTAACTTTACGTTTACCTTCGGGACCTCCTGGTACAGTTGCTTCAGCAGAGGTACGATCAGAGCTAAGGGTGATTCTGGAAACTCCAGAAGGCTTCTTCCGCACTTCTTCAATCAGTTTGCTGTAGCGCCATTCGGCTTGAGTGGCAGGCTGGCTATCTAGTAGTGTTGTGCCTAGAGTGATGACAACTATGCCAAGCAATGCGTATAAAACAAAATTTTTCCACTTCTTATTATTATCGTTTTTGTTATTATTGCTTTTCACTAATACTGCTCCATTAATAGGAATGTCCTTAGATGCTTTTGCCAAGAACGGATGATTTAATTAATCAATCTTAACGCAAGCGGTCTTGAATCTGCCTTGGCTCTTGCAGAATCAGTCTATTGATATAAGAAATATGAACCAATCAAAACCCAAATAAGCTGATTCGACCGCTTCGCGGTCGAATCAGCTTATTTGGGTTTTACTAACTATTTTTCAAGGCGGACAACGTACCATTGCCATATACCACGATCTCCACAATCTAGATCGCAGGCAGTTTTAATTAACCTTTGTACCTGTTCATCGATATTTTTGAGGTCTTCAAGATCGCGGGGCAGGTCATCTTGGATATTGACTAGCAAATCATGGAGAATTTTTTCTAATTCGGGCTGAGTAACAAACTGCTCTTGCATATCGGGTGGCAGCACCACATAAGTGTCTTCGTAGTACATCATGCTGCTTGGCATTTTGTGATCTCAGCTAATAAAATTTGAGGTTTAAAAATAGTAAAGACGGCGCAAAGAGCCACCTTTAGTTAAAATTTTAGCATGACGAATGAATTGCCACTGGAACAAACTACAGAACTAAGTGATCCATTACTAAGTGATCCATTACCAAGTGAGCCATTATCTAAGGCGATCGCTAACGATGAGCATTACAATCCAGAATTGCCGATCGCTAATTCTCTCAAGCAAAAAGTAGAAGCAGTTTTATACCTCAAGGGGCAGCCAATGAATTTAGCCGCGATCGCGGCAGCCTTGGGCTGCGAGATTGAAGATGCCGAGATGGGGCTGATCGACTTAATCTCAGAATATGCCCACCGTGATAGCGCTCTGGAAATTGTGGAAATGGACAACGGGTTTGCGCTGCGGCTGCGATCGGAGTTTACGGATCTGGTGCAAAAATTGATCCCTGTGGACTTAGGACGAGGTGCATTGCGAACATTGGCAGCGATCGCCCTCAAAAAAAATATTGTGCAGTCAGAACTAATCGATTTGCGCGGGGCTGGTGCTTATCAACACGTTCAAGAATTAGTTGAGCAGGGTTTTGTTAAGAAAAAACGACAAGCAGAGGGTGGGCGATCGTCAGTTTTGCAGGTAACTGCAAAATTTCATCAATATTTTGAAATCGATGATTTGACTAAATTGATTTGAAATCATTAATCCTTTTAGCTGTCGTCAGACTCATTAGGACATAAAACCCCAAAGAGGATGGCGGCGCTCCGCGCCGCCATCCTCTTTGGGGTTTTATGTGGCGCTAGCCCATAGCAATATGAGTTTTGCACATAATATAAAACCCAAATAAAGGCGGCGCGAAGCGCCACCTTTATTTGGGTTTTATATTACTCGTTAGTTCCCAACGCTCCAGGAGAGCCGCTTAATGTCCGTCTTGGCGAACAGGTCGCGATCGTAATAATTAAAGTCATGATGTAAGGAGCCGCATTGAATAGGTAATAGTAGGAAGTAACACCTACAGCCTGTAGCGCTGGCCCAATCGCCTGTGCGCCGCCAAATAGTAAAGCTGCCCACAAACATTGCACAGGTTGCCATCGGGCGAAAATAACCAAAGCAACAGCCATCAGCCCCTGACCACTGGATATGCGTTCTGACCAAAGCCCAGGGTAATAAAGGGACAAACTCGCGCCGCCAATCCCTGCTAAAAAACTACCCGCGACTACTGCACAGGTACGCACACCGACAACTGAGATTCCCATCGCCCTAGCTGCACTAGGACTATCGCCAACAGCACGAACATATAGTCCCCAGCGAGTAGAGCTGAAAAACCACTGCATCAGTGGGGCGATCGCAATACCAATAAGTAATAGAGGACTTACCTTGAGAGCTGCCTGTACCTGTGGATAGCTGCTCCAGTTACCAAACTCCAGTACAGGTAAAGGTATGGCTTTGGGTTGAATAAATGCTTTACCAAAGAAGAAGGCTATACCACTGCCAAAAATAATCATGGCAATGCCAACAGCAACATCACTTACCCTAGGGCGTTGCGATAGCCATGCATGGATTAGTCCTAACATTACTCCTGACATACCCGCCGCCAAAACTCCTAACCAAGGAGATTTAGTTAGATACGAGACTGCGTAGGCAGTCATCGCTCCAGTTAGTAACGTTCCTTCTAGTCCTAGATTGATTTTGCCTGCCTTTTCAGTTAGACATTCACCCAAGCTCACAAATAGAAATGGAGCGCTACCTCTCAATGTTCCTGCAACGATCGCTAGCGGTACGCTCAGCCAGCCTAATGTTTCATCTGCCATGATAATTTTTAACTCTTATATTCGTACAGTCTATTTTTGAAAGACTTGGCAAAGCCAAGTCTTTCAAAAAGTTTCTTTGTTTTTAAGAAAGTGTAAGGCGCTGCAATTGACTAAACCGCAGTTGCAGAAGTATCGATTTTAGATTCAGGTTCGCGATCTTTAAAGAACTCCAAACGTCCATAAAGGGATTCGCTAAACAGGATTACTAGGAATACGATGCCTTGAAAGAGTAAGACTGTAGCATCGGGTAATCCAAATGATCGTTGGAGCGCACTACCGCTAGCAAGAATACCGCCCATGAGTACAGCTACAAGCACCGCAACTAGTGGATTCTGTCTGGCGATAAAAGCGACTAGGATACCGCCATATCCATAATCAGAATTTAGGGAGGCATTGGCACTACCATGTATCGCGGCAATCTCGACCATGCCCGCTAATCCTGCACAAGAGCCACCTAAAAAGCTAATTATCAAGGTCAACTTGCCCACAGGTAGCCCTGCAATTTTAGCAGCACGAATATTGCCCCCAACTGTACGAACAGCGAAGCCGAAAGTTGTGCGATGAATCAAGAAATAGGCGATCGCGCAAGCGATTAACCCATAAATCAATCCATAATGTATTCGAGTATTGGGAATACTTTTGAGCATATTCATCGCGTCAATGGGAAAGCTGGAGGGCTTATTTAAGCTGGCAGGATCTCGCATTGGCCCCTCGACCAAAGTATTCAACAGGGCGATCGCAATATAATTCATCAGCAGACTACTAATAGTCTCATTTACGCCCCGATAGTACTTAATCGCGCCCACAAACATAATCCATAGACCGCCCATAATTAATCCTGCGATCGCCATGGAGATTTGCACCATCACAGGGGGCAATGAAGACAGCGCCAAGCCAGCTAAGACTGCACCTAAACCGCCAACAATCAAAGCCCCTTCGTTACCAATAATCGTCAGCCCTAACATAGCAGGCAGTGCTGTGCATAGGGAGGTCAACATCAACGGCGCAGATCGAATTAAAGTCCCTTGCCAAGAAAAACTATTGCCAAATGCAGATTGGTAGATAGTTCCATAAATAGCGATCGGATTTTTCCCTTGGACGGCACAGAATATTCCAAAAATAACCAGAGAAGCTAATAAAGCTGCAATTGGAATGACAATATTTTCAGATGTCGAACGCCAGCGATCTCTTAAGCTCATAGGTTATACACTCAATTTCTCAAGGTGGCAAATAGAGTAATACTCAATCAACTGAAGTGTAGACACACCTTAGTTAGTTACAACTAATGTTACGTGGAAGTTTCTAAAGCTCTCACCCCCAGCCCTTCTCCCGCAGGAGAGGGGCTAGGGGTGAGGGGTAATCTTCGCTCCACGTAACATCAGTTACAAATTAATTATAAAGATTTTAGGATAAATCAAGAGGCTCGCTTAGCGGGCCTCTTCATCTGAGAAGTAATTAATGAAATTAAGTAGGCAAGCATTATTAAACCCAAAACCCAAAAAGCTGTAGCACACGCTGCGCGTTCGCTACAGCTTTTTAGGTTTTAAGATTTCTTTTGCCTAGTTACTTAGCTAATGCTTCCAATCACACCTTCAACCAACCAATTCATCTTCTCTAGTTCAATATCCTGTTGCTTGAGTTGCTTCTCTTTAGCAACCACCACCTTACCAGTATTGTCCTTAATTTCGCCAGCATAGATCACCATTGAGCCATCCATAAACTTAGCAACGACATTCTCTGCTTCCTTTTTAGTTGCAGCGCTGACGGCACTACCAAAGTCAGAAACCTTGCAGAAGCCTTCCTTCAGCCCACCGCGTAATAGATGCGGAATGCCTCCATCAACAACTGATTTTCCAGCTTTGAAGTCTTCTACATACTTAGTATAAACACTGCTCCAATTCCATTCAGCACCTGTTAGGTAACCGTTAGGTGCAAGCTTTGACTGATTGGTATGATAACCAGTACAGAAAATCTTGCGTTTTTCCGCAGTCTCCATGACTACTTTTGGACTGTCCACATGGCAAGTTAATACATCGACACCCTGATCGATCATGCTGTTAGTAGCCTCGGCTTCCTTAACAGGAATAGACCAATCACCAGTGAAGATCACCTGCACAGTAGCTTTGGGATTAACGCTGCGTGCGCCTAGCGTATAGCTGTTAATGTTGCGGATGACTTGAGGGATTGGTTTGGCGGCTACAAAGCCCAACTTACCAGACTTAGTAGTTAAGCCAGCTACTACACCTGCAACGTACTGGGCTTCATCAATATATCCATAGTAGCTACCTACGTTTTTAGGATGTTTGGCTTCATCGTATAGCCCGCCGCAGTGGAAGAACTGCACTTTAGGGTTGTCAGCAGCAACTTTGAGAATATGCGGATCAAAGTACCCGAAAGATGTTGGGAAAAGCACTGATGTGCCATTTTGGCTGATCATGCCAAGCATTGTTTCCTGAACAGTAGCAGTTTCAGCTACGCTTGCTTCACTTATTGTTTTTATATTTGGAAGAGCGCCGATCGCTGTTTCACCTTCAAAATGCGATTGACTATAGCCAAAGTCATCTTTTGGTCCAACATAGATAAAGCCAATATTTAGCAAAGCGGCGGCAGGATCTCCAGCGGCAGCAGGAGATCCTGTAGGAGCCGTGGGGGCTTGCTCAGAACAACCAACCCATAACTGAGAGGTCGCGCCAAATGCAGCCGTAGCGATCGCGCCTCTAATAAACTTGCGACGAGGAATATAAATTGGACTCATACCTTCACACCTTAAAAAAATGAACTTACTGTGAGCTAAGAGAGAACTAAAACCAAAAACCTACATTACTTTAGAAGTTAACAAATATTAGTTAACGCAAATGTATTAGTAACTACTTGGCATTCTCTGGCAAATCTTCAAATACAAAAGGGTGTGCTTGGCACACCCTTTTGTATTTGAAGATTAAGCAATATTAGAAGCTAAACACTGCTTGCAAGTTACCAACAAAGATAGTTGGATTGCTGCTGAAGTTATTGGGACTAAAGATAAAATAGGCTGATGGAACTAGTGAGATATTCTTCGTTATAGGGTAAATATAAGAAAGCTCTAGGTCGTACTGTGTCCCACCATCACCATCACCAGTATTTTGTACTGGCGCGCCAGAAGCTGAACCAGAATAGTTAAATGGCATTCCAAAGGAAATCATTGCTTGAGCACCTTCCTTGAACAGGTCAGGGAATGCAGCACCGATCTGGAAGGTATTAATAATAACATTCCCAACTGATGCGCCTGCGCCATTGTTGATATTGGTTGTGCCATATCCATAGCGACCAAACAGACCAAAACCTTTAGTAACTAGCCAGTCAAAGTTAGCAACAAAGTTATCAGATTGACCACTTTGTCCATCAAATTCTCCCGGTAAGAAGCCAGCTCCGCCAATAGTTAAGCCACCATCAATGTTGGCGCGGCTGTAAATCAGTCTCAGTTTAAAAGCGTCACTAGGCTTAAATCCGAGTTCTGCGGTAAGTGCGTTAGATCCTGCAAATAAACCTTCGCTTGGATTAGATGATGCATTAGTATTGGCAAACTCAAGGCTTTCAGATAAGTAACCAACCTTAAAGTCAAAGTTGCCGCCCAATGGAGTCATGAAGATAGCACCAGCACCACGCTTAGCAGTAGTCAACAGGGAGCTATTAATCGAGTTAAATGTTGTATTCCAAGGATAAAGAAAACGGTTGCCATCAAAGTATTTGTAGAAATTGAGGCGAGGTCCAACAACCAAACTAGCTTTTTCAAATACAGGAAACTGATATGAAAGCTCACGCAGAACAAACTGGTTTGTATTAAAACCGGCAGTCTGATCAGTGAAAGGTACACCTGTTGAGTTGAAGAAACCGTCTCCAAAACTGCCAACGAAGTTATTAGCTGGTGAATTTCCATTACCAACAGCCAATTGTGTTACTAAAGAATCTTTACCAGTAAAAGATGTATTTAATGTCAACCAGACCAGACCACTCAGGGTTGTATTGGGCTTTGGAGCTATTGCACCACGTGGTGTTAAAACATCTCCACCTGCTGTAGCACCTGTGACGTTAAAAAACGCCAGACCACTGAGCTTGGTAGTAGTGGAGAATTGTTGAGCTTCGAGCTTAGCAGTCTTGGCATCAAGAGCATCAACACGACCACGAAGGGTTGCTAGCTCAGCCGCAAACTCTTCTTGAAGCTTTTGCAAGGTAGCGAGGTCTTCTTGGGATACCTTGTCAGCCAAACCTGCGGAAATGATTTCGTTGATTTTGTCCAAACAAGCATTTAGACCAGCAGCAAACTCGAAGCGGCTAGTAGCTTGGCTGCCGCGATAGGTGCTGTCAGGATAGCCAGCGATACAGCCATAGCGCTCAACGAGAGATTGTAGTGCCGTGAAAGCCCAGTCGGTAGGACGGACATCACTAAGCTGAGATACAGAAGTTACGTTTTGAGCAACAGCCTTGGAGCTATTTAGCTCATTATTAATTGCTTTAATGGTTACTGAATCGCTGTTAGCGCTTAGCTCTTTGCTAGGAGCAACACTAATGGATTGTACATTCACAGACTGAGATGTAACAGGCGCGATCGCCTGTACTTGGGTCTCTGCACTAACACTTGTAACAGTAGAGATTAAACCTAAACCTAGCAACACTGACAAACCGTTAATCTTTTTCATTCCATCACACCATTTCACCAATTTTTAGTCTGAGCTTTGTCTAACTTGAAGGTATAAACATAAAGAAAATCGCAAGAATTATATAGATATCTCACGGGCTGCTTAATGTTTGATACTTAACTTTTAGACTTATTGACAGCAGACATCAAAAATTTAACAAAACTGACTTTGGCTAATTGTATTTAACAACACATTCTAATCCCAGTCATCACTCCAACCTTCATCAAAGTCACCACCATTTCGATTTTTATTTGTACTTTTGTCCTTGTTGTTATTTTTAGAAATATTTGTTTGAGCCTTCGGAATCTTTGAGTCACTAGCGTTACTGAAGGAGGGCGTTGAGACTGTCGAAATTTTGAAAGAAGTCATTAGGATATTAATGCAATTAGCTCCAAGTCCTACACAGAACAATAGAAGCAGACCGATAGGAACTTTGATCGACTCGAAGGATAGGAACTTGACGGTTACTAGGTTAATATTTTGACTTGAAAATATGGCTAACCCTATCGATGCAACCCAGAGCAGAACGTAAAATATTAGGCGAAGCATATTTTAAGATTTATCCCTAATC
The DNA here is from genome assembly GCA_038215315.1 of Pseudanabaenales cyanobacterium. Classification (GTDB taxonomy): domain Bacteria; phylum Cyanobacteriota; class Cyanobacteriia; order Pseudanabaenales; family Pseudanabaenaceae; genus Pseudanabaena. Next base: position 6,107 of record JBBQRB010000028.1, on the reverse strand, counting down.
TGGTTTAGATAGTATAGAGAGGCGGCTCTTTGCGCCGCCTCTCTATACTATCTGGTTCACAATTTATATTAATCGGGTTTAAGTAGGCAAGCATAATTAAACCCAAAACCCAAAAAGCTGTAGCGCACGCGCAGCGTGCGCTACAGCTTTTTGGGTTTTAAGGTTTCTTTTGCCCACATACTTAGTATGAATCGTGGCTAAGGCTCAAGATATTTGCCAAACTGCTCCACGAAAGTGCCTGCGATGATCGATTGGCGCATTTGTTGAGTAAAACGAATTAGCTCGGTGATATTGTGAATTGATAGCAATGTGTAGCCCAAGATTTCTTGCGATCGCACTAGATGGCTGATATAAGCCCGTGAGAAATTTTGGCAAGCGTAACAAGGACAATCTTGATCGATGGATGTGAAATCGCGCTTAAACTTTTGATTTTTGAGATTCCAGCGATCGCCTTTAACTAGGGCAACACTGTGGCGAGCTAGACGAGTGGGAATTACACAGTCAAATAAATCCATCCCTGCGGCGACTGCCTGAGCCATCTCTTTGTAAGTGCCAACTCCCATCAGATATCGAGGTTTATCTTCAGGAAGTAATGGTGTGATTGCTTTGACAATTTTTTCAATTAATTCAGGAGGCTCTCCCACACTCACGCCGCCGATTGCATAACCGGGTAAATCAAATTGAATTAATTCTCGCGCTGACTTTTGTCGTAAGTCCAGATAAACTCCGCCTTGGACAATGCCAAATAAAGCTTGATCGTCCTGACGTTGATGGGCTTTGATACAACGTTCTAACCAACGAGTCGTTCTTTCGCCTGCGAGTTTTATTTCTTCATAGGTGGCGGGATAGGGAGCGCATTCATCAAATGCCATGATCACATCTGCACCTAATTGATTCTGAATTTGAATCGAGCGCTCTGGTGTGAGGTTAATCATGTTGCCATCACGGGGCGATCGGAATTTAACACCCTCCTCTGTAATAGAACGAATTTCGCTCAAACTAAAAACTTGAAACCCGCCCGAATCAGTAAGAATGGGACCATCCCAATTCATGAATTTATGCAAACCGCCAGCCTCTGCAACAATATCTTCTCCCGGTTGTAAATGGAGGTGATAGGTATTTGCCAAGACCATTTCTGCTTGACAATCTTTGAGCTGGACAGGCGTAACGGTTTTGACATTAGCAAGCGTACCAACGGGCATGAACCTTGGCGTATGTACTATTCCGTGGGGGGTATGAAACTGCCCAACTCTAGCGTCAGTGTGGCAGCATTTGCACTCAAGTTTAAATGTGAAGTTATCCAAGGCTTACAATTCTTAAATTATAGAACTTAGATTTTATACCAAAAGAGAAAATGGCTAAGCCATTTTCTCTTTTGGTATAGCCGCAGTCGGTCTTGCTAGGGCAAATTAAAACCAAGGAACGAGTTGCGGCGCGAAGCGCCGCAACTCGTTTCTTGGTTTTGTGTCCTACCTACCTACTTACTGGTGATCGAGGATAAATTTTTGAATGCGATCGCAGGTTTGAGGACGAATTTCGTGAGCCATCTCATATTCTTCGTACTCCACGGTTACGTCCAAGCCTTGCAAGATGCTGAGCGTATCTCGTGCCATCCCAATAGGAACAACTTGATCGAGTGTTCCGTGAGCTATTAATATTGGCGGGAAATTAATATTGGCAAGTTCTTGCAATTCTTCTTTACTGATATGCAAATATCCACTGAGGGCAATCAACCCCGCAAAAGGAAATACTAAACCCACATCCAGAGTCATCGCTGCGCCTTGCGAAAAACCTAATAGAAATGTCTTTTCTAGAGGGATACCAGTGAGGCTGGGCAAATCTTCTAGAAATTGGGTGAGCAGTTCACAACTCTTCGCCAGCCCTTTTTCGTCAAGGCTCTGCAAGTCGTACCACATTTTCCCACCTTGCATGGGGTGATCAAAGGGTGCTTCTGGGCAAATCCATTGATAGTCACGCAGTCCGACCAAAGGCGCGAGGGAAATTAAGTCTTCACAATTTGCACCCCAACCATGCAGAGCGACGATCGCTCCGAGGGCTTCAGGATTTGGCAGTTGAGCAGGAAATGCTTGGTAATTTAAGGTCATGAGCAAAATTATATATAAATATTATGATTGCCATACAGCGCTTTGCGCCTTTGCGTAAGTTCTAATATTTCAAAATTGTAGACTTGCGATCACGAATATATCAGGGCAAACATAAATTGCGTCACAAAGTTGAATAGGATCGATAATGAGTTAAGTATTTGTAAAGAATTAACAGCGTATGTTATCAGCCTACCGTAACCATGTTGCCGATCGCGCCGCCCAAGGGATTCCACCTCTGCCCCTCGATGCTCAGCAAGCCTCAGCCCTTTGTGAGCTATTGCTGCAAAATCCCCCCGCAGGCGAGGAAGAATTTTTACTAACGTTACTACGCGATCGCATTCCCCCTGGTGTCGATCAAGCTGCCTATGTGAAAGCGGGATGGCTAACCGCGATCGCTAAGGGTGAAAGCAGATCGCCATCAGTCAGTCCAGCCTATGCGGTGGAATTGCTTGGCACGATGGTTGGTGGCTATAACGTACAGACTCTAATTGATTTGTTAACTAATGATGAGTTGGGCGATTTGGCAGTAACGGCGCTCAAAAAAACGCTGCTAGTATTTGATGCTTTTAATCAAGTTTTAGAATTATCAAAAACTAATGCTAGAGCGAAATCTGTCATCGATTCATGGGCGGCTGCGGAATGGTTTACCAGCCGTCCTGCCTTGCCTGAAACTGTGACCGTGACTGTATTTAAAGTCACAGGCGAAATCAATACCGATGACTTCTCCCCTGCTTCTCAAGCATTTTCGCGTCCTGACATTCCCCTCCATGCCCTCTGTATGTTGGAATCGATGATGCCAACGGGCTTGCAAACTATTGCCGAACTCAAGCAAAAAAGTCATCCCGTCGCCTTTGTCGGTGATGTCGTGGGAACAGGCTCTTCGCGCAAATCAGCGATTAACTCGGTGCTGTGGCACATTGGCAACGATATTCCCTTTATTCCCAACAAGCGATCGGGTGGCGTAATTCTCGGAAGTACGATCGCACCAATTTTCTTTAATACTGCCGAAGATGCAGGAGCATTACCGATTCAATGCGATGTCACCAAATTGGAAACAGGTGATGTGATTACCATCCACACGCGCGAAGGGAAGATTACTAACGCGGCAGGTGAAACTCTCTCCACCTTTAATCTCACCCCTGACACGATCGCCGATGAAGTTCGCGCAGGTGGACGGATTCCGCTCTTGATTGGTCGCAGCTTAACCGCCAGAACCCGTCAGGCTTTGGGACTTCCCGCTAGTGATGTGTTCATTCTTCCTGCCACTCCCGCCGACACAGGCAAAGGCTACACCCTCGCTCAAAAGATGGTCGGCAAAGCTTGCGGTGTGGCAGGTGTGCGTCCCTACACTTCCTGCGAACCCTTGATGACTACTGTTGGTTCCCAAGATACGACAGGACCCATGACTCGCGATGAGTTGCAGGAACTTGCTTGCTTAGGATTTAGCGCTGACTTGGTGATGCAGAGCTTCTGCCATACCGCCGCTTATCCCAAACCCACCGACATCAAAACCCATAAGGAACTTCCCGATTTTTTCTCCAATCGTGGTGGTGTTGCCTTGCGCCCTAACGATGGCATTATCCATTCTTGGTTAAATAGAATGCTTATGCCCGATACAGTCGGCACTGGTGGCGATTCCCATACCCGTTTCCCCTTGGGCATTTCCTTTCCCGCAGGTTCAGGCTTAGTCGCTTTCGCCGCCGCCCTTGGCATCATGCCCCTGGATATGCCCGAATCCGTATTGGTGCGCTTCACGGGCAAATTGCAAGCTGGTGTGACCCTACGCGATGTCGTAAATGCGATTCCCTATATTGCCATTCAACGCGGATTGCTCACCGTCGAGAAGAAGAACAAAAAGAATGTCTTCGCAGGTCGGATTATGGAAATCGAAGGTTTGCCTAATCTGAAAGTGGAACAAGCCTTTGAACTCACCGATGCCACCGCCGAGCGTTCCTGCTCTGGCAGTACGATTAAGCTTAGTACGGAGACTGTTGCCGAATACTTACGATCAAATGTCGCTTTGATGAAGAACATGATCGCTCGCGGCTACAGCGATGCCAAGACTCTATTACGCCGTATCGCCAAAATGGAAGAATGGCTGGCAAATCCCATTCTCATGGAAGCCGATCCCGATGCCGAATATGCGGAAATCATTGAGATCGATCTCAATGAAATCAAGGAGCCAATTGTTGCTGCACCTAACGATCCTGACAATGTGAAGTTGCTCTCGGAAGTGGCAGGCGATCGCGTGGATGAGGTCTTTATCGGTTCTTGCATGACCAATATCGGACATTACCGCGCCGCCGCCAAGGTTCTCGAAAAGGAAGCCGCCGTCAAAGCGCGTCTCTGGGTTGCACCACCCACCCGCATGGATGAGTTTCAACTCAAAGAGGAAGGAATCTACAGCACATTTGGTGTCGCTGGCGCAAGAACGGAAGTCCCTGGTTGTTCTCTCTGCATGGGTAATCAGGCAAGGGTTGCCGATGGTGCGACCGTGTTCTCCACTTCCACCCGCAACTTCAATAATCGCATGGGCAAGGATGCTCAAGTCTATCTCGGTTCAGCAGAATTAGCGGCGGTCTGTGCCTTGCTAGGCAAGATTCCCACGGTGGAAGCATATCAAGCGATCGTCACTAAGAAGATCGATCCTTTTGCTGGTGATCTCTATCGCTATCTCAATTTCGATCAAATTAGCAATTTTGAAGATCAAGGTCGAGTGATTGCTCTAGAGGATATGCCTCGCATTGAGGATATTTTGGGTATGCCTGTGGGCGCGAAGTAAGTAGGCAAGCATAATTAAACCCAAAACCCAAGAAGCTGTAGCGCACGCTACGCGTGCGCTACAGCTTCTTGGAGTTTAATTATGCTTACTTGCTTGTTCTTAATAGTTGTAAGCATGGACTTAAGACTCAAGCAAGCATTGTCTCCACTATTTTAATCTACAATCACTAACATGAAGATGCGATCGCTGTTTTGCGTTGTGGAAATAGGCGGTTAGGATTGCTTGAAATCAACATTTTCATAGATGAGTGATAGCGAAAGATTAAGATCTATGCTAGTTAGTTGAACCTCACGATCGTTAACGGTTAAATCTAAACTATTGATTGTTAGATATTCCCAAACCTCTGTACGATCGCTGCGACGATAGAACTCAATACTCGGAGAATCTGAATTGATGAGCATATATTCTTTTAATGAGTCGATCTTTAGATAGTTGCGTAGCTTAATCCCGCGATCGCGACTTTCTGTAGCAGGAGATAAGACCTCAGCAATTAAACAAGGATATTGTAAAAACTCCTTAGCATAGCGATCGCGAGGTTCGCAACTAACAACAACATCAGGAAAGTAATAAACATTATTTGGAATGGTCATTACTTTGGCATCACCACCAAGGATACGACAACCTTTGCCACGTAAATGACTGCGGATCAGTACAATTAAATTAAGAGCAATTTCATTATTTTCAAGCTTCCCACCTGTCACCTCGATAACCTCTCCATACTCATATTCATATCTACCTTCTCGTGTTACTTCCCACTCTAGATATTCTGTAGGTGATAGGCTAGGCGATGAAATAGTAGCAATCATAAATTTTGCCGACAATTTTTATATTGATTATAATCAGAAACTGTGTTTAATGATCGCACTTTTGATGTTGAGAAATAGGCGATCAGGTCTTCTGAATGGGCGATCGCGTTTTGATTTGGTGAGGGTTGGAATTGCGATCGGGGTTGGTTTTTTGGGGGATGGGCGGTATGTTAAAATTTAGCTAACTAGCTAGTAGAGATTCTCTTATGACTTCCCTAGTAGAAATTAAGAGCGCGATCGCCAGCCTGTCTGATGATGAAACATCAGTATTGTTTTCATGGCTACAAGAGCGTGTAGATGACAATTGGGATAACCAAATAAGAATTGACGCTCAAGAAGGGAAACTAAACAGAGCTATTCAAAGAGCGCAAGCCCACATTGCTGCAAATCGCGTAAAGAAACTTGATGAAGTCA
>JBBQRB010000027.1:0-20968 GCA_038215315.1 Pseudanabaenales cyanobacterium | reverse complement strand
CACCAACTCCAAACACCATTGTTCCACTTCAACATTTTCTGACCATAGTCAGCTTCGAGATCAAGTTTAACCTCTAGATTGTTTTTCTGAAGATTGGACAAAAACTTAATGTCTGCCGAATTTCCTGCTCCGCCCCTAGTTGAATTTGGATAAATTAATCCTCGCTCATTTAGTAGATCAAAAATATTTTGCTCATAGTTGTCACCTTTGTTATATCCCATGATTTTTCTATCGATAAATAAAGTATCGCCAGATTACATGAAATCAATGTAAACACATCATTTTTAGCGCGATCGCAATCTTTGCCCCACCGTAGAACACATAACACCTAACAAGCTGTTAGGTGTTATGTGTTTTTAAACTCAGTAAATCCCTAACAGACTGGAAGGTGACCAATCGCCACCTAAGCAACTAATCTAATTGGTAATTGATTAGTTCAGGGTAAAACTATGACCACCGCGACACTCACCATTAATAAAACCCGTGAGTTCTCAACCGAGGACAAAACCACTACCCTTGAACTACTCAAACAGTATCGTCAAGCACCTTCAAAATATTTACGCGATCGCCTTGTCCGCCTTAACATCGGACTAGTCAAAAAAGAAGTACATTTCTGGGCAGATCGTCATTCCGAGTTATACGACGACTTGCTTCAAGTGGGCGCACTAGGCTTAATCGGCGCAGTTGATCGTTTTGAACTAAATCGTGGTTATGCATTTAGTTCCTTTGCTGTGCGGTACATTCGGGGTGAGATTCAGCATTATTTACGCGATAAAAACTCATCGGTACGCATTCCCCGCCGATGGATGGACTTGCAACAACAATCAGTGCGTGTCATGCAGAAATTACGCAATGTGTTGCAAAGAGAACCCTCAGCCCAAGAAGTTGCCAATGCTCTTGGTGTCTCTCTAAACGATTGGCAAGAAGCAAAACTCGCCTGTCAAAATCGCGCCCCTCTTAGTCTCGATGCCCCAATACGCTCTGGAGAAGAAGACTCTGCTTCAATTGGTGACTTAGTTGCTGATCCTAAAAGTAATGTGCAGCAAGATGATAAGTTTCGATTACAGCAAGCTCTCGCAGTTTTAGAGCAACGCACCAGAGAAATTGTTGAATTTGTGTTTATTGAGGACTTGCCTCAGAGAGAGGTTGCCAAAATGTTAGGGGTAAGCGCGGTAACAGTCTCACGGCAACTTAAAAAGGGTTTGTCCACGCTCCGTTGTGTCCTTGAAGCTGAAGCTTGCTAAGGCATCTGTCGCCACAAATAAAAACCCAAAAGAGGGCGGCGGCGCTTTGCGCCGCCGCCCTCTTTTGGGTTTTTATTTGTGCTGATACAAGTCGCGCCACTAAAAATTGTTTTTTATTTAGCAAGCTAACCAATGCCTCGTAAAATTAAAGCACGCCCAAAGATAAGGGCTTTGCAGCATTTTTTAGAGTGTTTATCGTAGATCATTGGTAGCTTAATTAATGAGCATAAAAGTCGTTTCCACATCCCCATTTTCTGACCAAAAGCCCGGTACTTCTGGACTCAGGAAAAAAGTTACCGTTTTTCAAGCAGCTAACTATCTAGAAAACTTTGTTCAATCTATATTCAATAGCCTTGAAGACTTTCAAGGGCAAACCCTCGTAGTTGGAGGCGACGGACGTTACTACAATCGTTATGCAATCCAAGTAATTTTAAAAATGGCAGCCGCCAATGGTTTTGGCAAGATTTTAGTTGGACGTGGTGGCATTTTATCTACTCCTGCGGCTTCCTGTGTCATTCGTAAATACAGTGCCTTTGGTGGCATTATCCTTTCCGCAAGTCACAACCCCGCAGGTAAAGACGGCGACTTCGGCATCAAATACAACACAGGCAATGGCGGTCCCGCCCCCGAAAAAATCACTGACGCGATCTACACCATCAGCAAAACTATCTCTGAGTACAAAATCCTTGAAGCGGTAGATATCGATCTGGATCGTTTGGGAGAGACTCAGATCGACAATACGATTATCTCCGTGATTGACTCGGTTGCTGACTATGCTGAGCTAATGGGTCAAATATTTGACTTTGATCGCATCAAATCATTACTGGCTTCACCTGACTTTAAGATGTGCTTTGATGGGATGCACGCCGTGACGGGTCCTTATGCTCAAGAAATTTTAGTCCGTCGCTTGGGCGCACCTGCTAACTCTCTTCAAAGTTGTGTGCCACTTGAAGATTTTGGCGATGGGCATCCTGATCCTAACCTTGTCTATGCTCATGACTTAGTTGATGTGCTTTATGGAGACAATGCGCCTGATTTTGGTGCTGCTTCCGATGGCGATGGCGATCGCAATATGATTTTAGGACGCAAGTTCTTTGTAACGCCTAGTGATAGTTTGGCGATCTTAGCTGCCAATGCTCAACATATTCCTGCATATAAAGGCGGATTAGCAGGGATTGCGCGTTCTATGCCGACGAGCCAAGCTCCCGATCGCGTTGCGGCTAGGTTAGGTATCGAGTGCTATGAAACCCCGACAGGCTGGAAGTTCTTTGGGAATTTATTAGATGCTGGTAAAGCGACTCTTTGCGGCGAAGAAAGCTTCGGCACAGGCTCCAATCATATCCGCGAGAAAGATGGACTATGGGCGGTACTTTTTTGGCTCAATGTCTTGGCTGTACGCCAGCAATCAGTTGAGGCAATCGTTAAAGAGCATTGGCAACTCTATGGGCGCAATTTCTATTCACGCCATGACTACGAAGGTGTTGATAGCGATCGCGCCAACATTTTGATTGACAATCTCCGCCAGAAGTTTGCCGAGTTACCAAGTCAAAAGTTTGGTGATTATGTGGTTGATTTCTGTGATGACTTTAGTTATACCGACCCTGTTGATGGCAGTATCAGTAACAAACAAGGTATTCGGATCGGCTTTACCGATGGCTCGCGGATTGTCTTCCGTTTATCTGGCACTGGGACAGAGGGAGCAACTCTTCGCCTTTATGTCGAGAGCTATGAGCCAAATATTGCTAAGCATTCTCTTGATACTCAAGAAGCCCTGAAGGGGTTAATTGAGATTGCCGATCAAATTGCCCAGATTAAAACTTTAACAGGACGCGATCGCCCTACTGTAATCACATAAAACGTAATCACAGAAAACAAGACTAAAAAGAGAGAGTTGCGTTACAACTCTCTCTTTTTAGTCTTGGGAAAAAGCCACTTTGTGGCTTTTTTTATTTAGCCAACGTGCGGAGGAGCGATCGCTGATTTTCATTCATGCTTTGCAAAACTTGCTTGGCATCGCTTTTCTGTAACATTTGCAAGAGTTCTTCAATCTCGTCATTTAGCGATCGCGCGATCGGTAGCTCATTTACTTCAGGATGCTTAGAGACAGCTTTCTCCTCAGGCATGACACAGGTTCCCGTTTCACAATCTAAGCCCAACTGCTGCCAATAGATCGTGGGGATAACCTTACCGCGTTGACCAACGTGTTCGTGCTGCAAGAGGTTAGTTTGCAGATAGTTACGAGGCGAATCGTAAAGCTTGACATCACGGGCATAGGGAATCGTAAAACAGCCAAAAGCCTTACGGTATTCTTCAGAGCCAAGAATTTCATGGAAGAAAGCCGACACTCCTTCCATCATCAACAGATTCATGTAAGTAGCAATTTCTTCACTGCCCTGAATTGCTCTACCAAGCAAGTGCTTGAAAGTCCATTCCACAAACTTCATATTTGAACAGTCATAGTAGAAGCTGTTGAGATATACCGATGACATGACTAGCTCACCGATAAAATGACGAACACCGAGCTTGCCTTTTAAAAAATCTTTTTCGAGCTTTGCAATTTCTTTGCGTTCGGACTCATAGGGCTGACGCTCCAAGATTTGAAAATAGATCTGACGCAATGCATTTTGACGATCTAGTTCTGTCGCCTTGCGATCAACTGTAATTGCTGTGTGGTTATCCATAACATTTCTCCAAAAGTTTCTCAAATGCCAGATCACAAAATGGCGATGCCATTTTGTGATCTAAAAATCCTTGCTGGGTTTGATTTTCAATAAAAAAGCCTTGTACTTTAATGCGAATTTCTAAGCATGAAGTAATGCTGCGATCGCCATATCTGTATATGGCTTGAACATAGCTGCACATTCAGAAGGAAAGAGTGAATCAACAGCGGTTTGCAATAGACGATAAGCAGCAGAACATTCCTTAGAAATTTGATAGGAATTAATGATGTTTGCCAACCAATCCATTAATGTTTCACGAAAGAAGAGTTCATCGTCACGAAGGATTGAGATAGATGCATAACGAATCATGTTAGACATATCGTATTTGCAGCGTTGCAATTGCTTTTGCACAAGTTCAGGATACTGCTGTGCCAAGAGTTTGAGAGCTTGAATTGTAATTTCATCTGTGCGATCGCGTAAAAGATTGTAAGTTCTAACTCGCACAGAGAAACTGTTAGCAAAGCGCTCTAAATTAACCAATTCTGTATCGGTCAAGTAGACACGATCAACATCGCTAATCTTTTCTTCCAAAACCCGATTCATTGTTGTCAACATGATTTTTACCCCTTCAAATATACTTATTAAATTAAATCAATTTTAAAATATTTGTCTCATTCCTTTCCCCCATGAAAATAATAATAAAACCATGTTGAAACTCAGGTTAAACAATGCAATTAAAGTTTACTTAATAAAATATTTCGACATAGAGTAAAATTACCTATTAAGTAGTTGGATATAATTAAAAAAACAAACCCAAAAGCTGTGGCATACGCGCACCGCACGCCACAGCTTTTGGGGCTTTATATTTAAATTACGCCTAGCTATTTGTAGTGTTTCAAATAATTTATAATTTAAATTTTAGGAGTGACATCATGCCAGTTGTGGCGGTCATCGATTACGACATGGGTAATTTGCACTCAGCTTGCAAAGGGCTAGAAATAGCGGGTGCAACCCCAGTTGTGACTAACAATCCGCAAGATCTAGCTAACGCCGATGGCATTGTTTTGCCAGGAGTTGGCTCTTTTGACCCTGCGATGCAAAAATTACGGGCTACGAATCTTGAGCAACCAATCCATGACGCGATCGCATCTGGCAAGCCATTTTTAGGAATCTGTTTAGGAATGCAAATCTTGTTTGAAAGCAGCGAAGAAGGACAGGAATCGGGCTTAGGAGTTATTAAGGGACAGGTGAAGCGCTTCAACTCTGAGCCAAATTTGACCATCCCTCACATGGGTTGGAATCAACTGGACTTAACTCAAGCTTGTTGCCCTCTCTGGCAAGATCTTGGCGATCGCCCTTGGATGTATTTTGTGCATTCTTACTACACCGATCCCATCAATCCCGATGTGTCGGCCGCAACCACAACTCACGGTAGCCAGAAAGTGACCGTGGCGATCGCTAGGGATAATTTAATGGCAGTGCAGTTCCATCCTGAAAAATCATCCACAGCAGGGATACATTTGTTAACAAATTTCGTCAAGATGATGACTGCATAGCAGTAATGCTTTCTATAGAAATCAGGTTTTTAAAAGGCTACTCCCTTCCCAGTATAAGAATAAATATTAAAACCCAAGAATTAGCGATGCGGCGCAAAGCGCCGCATCGCTAATCTTTCACTGGGAAAGGAGTAGCCTTTTAAAAACCGATATTGGTAATTTCAGTACCAATATCGGTTTCATAATAAGAATTGCTGTCTGCATAGCATAATAAGTAAAGTCTCGAAAGATTTATGAAGATCCAAATGATCAAAAAACTAAGTATTGTCTCCTGCCTAGCTCTGGCTTGTGCTGTCGTTTCTCCTTCCATAGTCCGAGCTCAAGGTAATGCAGGATTTATTTTATTTGGTGGAGTTAGAGATAACGCGCTCGATTATTGTCTTGACAGTGGCAGCAGTGGTCGCAACGATCGCTACTACTTAGAAGTTAAGCCCCAAATTTTTAAGGTTGCGGAAGTAATCATTACTTACCCCGATCATTTCAACGGCAGCTTTGACACTAGTGATATGAAGCTGAGGGTTACTGGTCAATGCCGAGGTGGTAACGATCTAGAAATTGAGTCGGCAACTTGGGATAAAGAAACTCGCCGCGTTACCATCATTCCTAAGGAAGCAATTCCTGCAAAAACAGCGCTTAGGGTCGTAATGTCGAATGTGAGAAACCCCGACTATAGCGGTTTCTATCAATTTGACGGCAGAGTATTACGAGCAGATATACCTGTCCCTGTTTACATTGGCTCTTGGGTGATTACTCTCGACTAAAAAAATGGCGGCGCAATGCGCTGCCATTTTTTACAGCAATTTTCGATCAAACGAACCATAGTAAAAAATTTAGAAGGGTTGCAAAGCAACCCTTTTAAATTTTTTACTGGTTCTGGTTTGAGCGCTCAGAGCTGTAATATAACCACCGACAGCTATAAATATTTATATGCGTATTTTAATTAGTAATGATGATGGCATTTATGCTCCAGGGGTAAGGGCTTTAGCTGAGGTGCTAAGTGATACTGAACATAAGATCACTGTGGTTTGTCCTGATCGAGAACGCTCTGCTACGGGACACGCGCTGACCTTACAGGAGCCACTTCGGATTGAACAGGTTATCGGAGTTTATCCAGCAAACATCGAAGCTTGGGCTTGTTCGGGGACTCCCTCTGATACGGTGAAATTGGCTCTTGATGCTTTGTTAAGCGATCGCCCCGATCTAGTTTTGTCAGGCATCAATCGCGGCGCAAACTTGGGAACTGATGTGCTTTACTCTGGTACGGTGTCAGCCGCAATGGAAGGAGTGCTAGAAGGAGTGCCAAGTGTGGCATTTAGTTTGGCGAGTTTTATGCATTTAGACTTTAGTGCTGCGGCAAACTACGCCAAAAAGATAGTCAATAAAATAGCGGCTAGTCCTCTTGATGAGCCGATTTTATTGAATGTAAATATTCCCGCGATCGCTGAAGAAGATATTTGCGGTGCAGTTGTCACTCGCTTGGGAATTCGCCGCTATCGAGACCAATTTGAAAAGCGAATCGATCCGCGCGGCAAGACTTACTACTGGCTGTCTGGAATCATTATCGAAAGCGAAGCTGAAGCCGATACTGATGTTCAAGCAATCAAAAATAACTACGTCACAATTACGCCCCTCAAGTATGACTTGACCTATGCAAAAGCGATGCCAGCTTTGCAAAGTTGGACAGAAAATCTATAGAAACCTTAAAACCCAAAAAGCTGTGGCGCACGCGCAGCGTGCGCCACAGCTTTTTGGGTTTTATTAGCTATATGCCCGCGATCGCCATCTCAAAAGCTAGACAAACGGCAGGAATCGAGAATTTAGTTTGAGCTTGAAGGTAGGCAAGATTAACCATTTGCTCTGTGGCAGCGCGATCGCTGAATAGTTTTTGGATAGCCTCGGCAAGTAATTGGGGATCATTCGGTGGAATCAGAAAACCTGTAATTCCATTTTCAATGATTTCACCAGTGCCGCCGCCAAGGGTGGCGATCGCGGGACGCTTTGCTAACTGTGCTTCGACAATCACTCTGCCAAAGGGTTCGGGTGCGGTCGAGCAATGGGCGATCGCATCACAAGCTTTCATTAGAGCCGGGATATCTTGCCTAAAACCAAGCCAATGTACGCGACCTTGGAGACTTGGCTGCGCCGCGATCGTCTTTAGCTGCTCTGTATATTCTGATTCGCCAAATAAGGCCTCGCCCACCAACAACACATGAACATCAGTGAGTTGACTTAATGCTTCCAGTAAAATATGTTGCCCTTTCCAATAGGACAAGCGGCTAAACATTCCCACTAAATGGCGATCGCGGGGAATACCTAATTCATCACGTAGGTGCATTTGATCGTCACTAATTTGATCAAATTGTTGACGATCAAAACCGTTGTAGACGGTGCGTAATAGCTGCCTTTTGCCACCAGCAACTAAAAAAGCTTCCCCCGTAGCCTGCGAATTGACAATTACGCGCGTAGCAAACCAGTTGGCTAAAGTAACCGCAATACGGCGATTGGTCGCACTAAAAATATTGGCAGTTAATATGTCATGCAAGTGCCAAACTATAGGCGCACCACCAAATAAACGCGCGATCGCTGCCACAACAAAGCCCTTTTGGTTATTGGCATGAACTAAGTCATAATCTTGGCTGATTTTGGCAATCTGCTTACCAATTCGCCATAGTTCACCAACTGATCGTAACGAAGAAGTTAAACCACTGGATACCTTCACATCAGCTAGCGATCGCGAAGATGGTAGTACTTGTACTTGCACTCCCAATCCTTCTAGGCGCTGTTTGAGAATGCCATCGGTAAGCAGGACAACTTGACTTGTATCTCGATAGGCATGGGCAAAATCGAGTAGACAAAGCTCTCCGCCTCCCAACACGGCAGTGTAACTAACAAATAAAATCTTTTGTTGATCCATAATTTTTATCAGAAAATTGGATTGGAAACCCTGTCCTTTTAAACAAAGATATTTCAATACAGCCTAGAGAAACCTTTACAAGTGCCGATGTGCGGCACTTGTAAAGGTTTTATCGATGCGCTAGCCCGATCGCCTGTTGAATATTGTCTAGCCCATGAGCTTCTAGCTTTTTTATTAAGCCCTGCAAGATCTGCTTCGCCATCATTGGCCCTTCATAAATTAAGCCAGTATAAACCTGCACAATTGAAGCGCCTGCGATGATCTTTTGCCAAGCATCTTCTGCTGTAAAAATTCCACCTACTCCGACAATCGGTAATTTTCCCTGTGTCGTTTCCCAGATTAGATTGATTACGGCAAGGGAGCGATCGCGAACAGGTTGACCACTAATCCCTCCTAGTTCGCTGTTCACAGGATTACCAGTAATTGATAAATGTGTCGTGACCAAATTTTGTCGAGAAATTGTCGTATTCGTCGCTATAAGCCCTGCCACGCCATATTCTTGGCAGACTTTGACGACTTCAACAATGTCCGCATTATTTAGATCAGGAGCGATCTTGACTAAAATTGGCTTGTTTTGAGTATTAATTGGCGATAATTTCGCCAAAATCGCACTTAACTGCGCGGTAGCCTGTAAATCGCGAAGATTGGGTGTGTTGGGAGAACTGACATTCACCACAAAATAATCGCCAAATTGGTATAGCAGTTGTAAACTTTCGGCATAGTCAAATTTGGCTTCAGCTAGTTCCGTAACTTTTGATTTGCCAAGGTTAATGCCAAGTGGGACGTTGAGCTTATATTTTTGTAAATAGCTCTGTAAATGATCCGCGATCGCCTTGGCTCCTTGATTATTAAAACCCATACGATTGAGAACTGCTAGATCACTGGGGAGACGAAATAAGCGGGGTTGAGGGTTTCCTGATTGCCCTTGCGCGGTAATCGTGCCAACTTCCGCAAACCCAAATCCTAAGTTCGACCAAGCCCCGATCGCTTCAGCATTTTTATCAAATCCTGCCGCTAAACCCACAGGGTTCTCAAATTTTAGATTCCAAAGAGTTTGTGACAGTCGCGAGTCGCTATAGTTAAAGCTGGATTTAGCGATCGCCTGCAAAGCTGACGACTTGCTAATACGCCGACAGGTAGCGATCGCCAAATTATGGGCAACTTCAGGATCAAGGGCAAACAGCAGAGGTCGCAACCCATATTGATAAGCAGCACTTAACATAGGCTTAATAGATTTAGAGTAAGGAGTATTTTTAAATGATATGGCAACTACTGACGGCTCCCCTCGATGGACTGATGTGGATCGCAGAGCAAATAGAAGAAAGAGCAACTGCGGAGCTAGAAAAAACGGAAAATTTACAAAAACGACTCACCACTTTACAACTTAAGTTTGACCTTGGCGATATTAGTGAAGAGGATTTTGCTCGCGAAGAGGAAGAAATTTTAGAAGCAATGGAAGCTGAGATCACTGCTGAGCAGTCTCCATAAGTAATTATAGCTGTCTCCTAAAACCCAGAGAGATTTTAAAAGTGGCGGGAAGCGCCACTTTTAAAATCTCTTTTGGGTTTTAGGAGAGCGCAAAGCGCTGTACACAAATTACTTAGAGCCGTAGGCTTGCCACGACAGATTTACAAGAGAATTAAAAATTGCCGCCGCCGCAATCACATTTCCTTTGCGTCCATCAACTCTAATGTGAGGAATTAAGGAGTCATTCAAACGAGACTTGATCACATCTGCATCGATAAATCCCGCAGGAGAGCCAATTACTAAGGCTGGATTAACATCTTCCGTCTCAATCAAATCCACCAACGTTGCTAAAGCCGTTTGTGACTCTCCAATTACAAATATAGCTTCAGGATAGCGTTTTGCTAAAGTCTCAATTCCCCAAGCAGCTTGAGTCTTACCTTTTTGGGGACGAGTAATCGCATCCACGCCACAATAGATTGGGTTCGCAAAGGTGTCACTAATTTGAGGAAAAATTGCCGCCTGTAAAGTTGGTACATCAACGACGACGGTATTGCGAATTGCTAAAGCACTAGCCCCTGCCTGTAGAGCATGGTCGGAAAATCTAATTAAATTTTTATATTCAAAATCAGCAGTAGCATAGATTACTTGGCGGACAATTTCATATTCGGCTGGCGAAAAGGAATGTTCACCAATTTCTTGATCGATAATTGATAGACTTTGTGCGTCCGTAATATGCCATTCCATAGATTTATGCAATAAAGAATTGAATTTAAGACACACTACAAGTTGTCATGAAAGTTAAGATGCATGAAAAGCCATGTCTAGTGTCATCTGGCGCACACAGTTTCTACCATCAGCTTTAGCCGTATATAGCGCGAGGTCTGCACCTTTTAGTAAGTCTGTAGCTAGAAAGTGACCGTCAGACAGGGTGGCGACACCACAGCTAATTGTGACATAGGATGAGACTGCCGAATGAGAATGGGGTAACTGTAGGGCTTGCACAATCTCATTGGCACGAATTGCGACATTTAATCCGCCTTCAGCGTCAGTATTAGGTAAAACGATCGCAAACTCTTCACCACCATAACGAGCTACTAGATCCGCAGGACGATTGGTAGAACGGCTAATCGCTTGGGCAACTTCTTGTAAGCAACGATCGCCCTCTTGATGACCGTAGTTATCGTTATAATTTTTAAAAAAATCAATGTCACAAAGCACTAATGAGATCGGGCTGTGTTCTCGTTGCGATCGCCGACACTCCTGTTCTAGATATTCATCTAAGCAACGACGGTTAGCCACTTGAGTCAAGCCATCAATCGCCACTAGTCTCTGTAGCTCCGCGATCGCCTTGGCTAATTGTTTATTAGTATCTTCTAACTGTTGACGTAAATTGGCTTGGTCAAGCAGCCGCCTTACCCGTTGTCTCAAAACCGCCCAATGGATCGGCTTAGTTACATAGTCAGAAGCCCCCACTTCATAGGCTCGGTCTACGGATTCACGATCTTCTAACGCCGTGATGATCAGTACTGGCACATGGTCGCCATTGGGAAGTTTTTGAAGTTGAGAGCAGCATTCAAACCCATCTAAAATCGGCATCATTGCGTCTAACAAGATCATGTCTGGCTGAGTATTCTGGTAGACCTTGAGGGCTTCCATCCCGTCAGCCGCCTCAACTACTTGGTAGCTTTCTCGCTCCAAATAGCGCACCAAAATCTTCCGCATAAACATATCATCGTCCACAATCAAAATTAAAGGAGAGTTGGACGGTTTATTTAGGGCAGTTGATGCAATAGATTGAGTTGACGACAGCTTAGTGGCATCATGCTCTTCTATATTTTTGCGGAATTCTTTAAAGTCGTCGATTGTCATTGCATGGGTCGATTTCTATGGGCGATTAGCACAACCGTAATTAGTTTAAAGCGTTTTAAGTTTCTTGATGATATTTCTCATCCTCTAGCTCAGACTTGACATTAGCGTATTCATTAGTAATTTTACTAATTCTTGCTTCTAGATCATCATAGTTTTTGTTGCGAAGACTTGTTTCCAAATCACGACACAAACTGGATAGATCCTCTGCACCGATAACACCACTACTAGATTTTAGGGTGTGCGCTGTCCGCGACATTACATCAAAATTTTGTTGTGCGAAACTAGTATATAGCTCTTGGAGAAGCGATCGCGTATTATCTAAATAACTATCAATTAGTTCGGCTAAAAATGTAGGATCTTCGCCGCCAATATCGCTAGCAGCTTCATGCAATGAACTAATATTAATTGATGTAAATGTATTAGTAATATGGGGAATAAGGGGCTGGCTTTCTGCTAAGACACGGATTAACTCGGTATTACGAATTGGCTTGCTTAGGTAGTCATCCATGCCTGCGGCAAGGCAAACCTCGCGATCGCCTTGCATCGCATTAGCAGTCATCGCGACAATCCTTGGTTTATGAACAAGTTTGCCATTTTGGGCGTTGATAAGAATCTGCCTAGTTGCCTCCAGTCCATCCATCTCAGGCATTTGCATATCCATAAGAATCAGGTCATAAGGTCGTTGCGAGACGGCTGCTAGCACCTCTAAGCCATTAGCAGCAATGTCAGCTCGATAACCCATTCTTTGTAAGATGAGAGTCGCGACTTTTTGATTGACGACATTATCCTCGGCTAGCAAGATTCGCAGGGGGTGATCTTTTGCCATCCTTGGATCAAATACAGCAGCCTGACGACTAAAGGAATCCTTCTGTCTTGATTTGAGAGTAGATTTGTCTTTGAGATACTCGTTTAGAGGAGCGGTAATTGTGAAGGAAAAAACGGAACCATGCCCAATTTCACTTTCTACCCACATCGTGCCACCCATCACCCCACAAAGACGCTTACTGATTGCCAGTCCTAAGCCTGTACCACCATATTGTCGAGTCGTCGAGGCATCAACTTGGCTAAAGGGTTGGAACAATCGATAGAGGCGATCACTAGGAATACCGATGCCCGTATCTTTGACTTGAAACTCTAATGTGCGTAATGGCTGATTATTCTCATGGCGATTGTGCAGGTCGCAACGCAAAAAGTGCGTAGTGACCATTTGCGTAACTGCGACATTAACTGAGCCATGATTAGTAAACTTGAGCGCATTACCAATCAAATTAGCCAAAATTTGACGGAGACGAGTCATGTCACCGATCATCTCTAAGTCCACATTAGGATGAATTAAGTAACTAATTTCAATTCCTTTTTCTAGGGCTTTAGGCGATAGCATCTCAATCGTGTCCTCTAGACAGATTCGCAGATCAAAAGTCTGCTCCTCTAATTCCAGATGCCCAGACTCGATTTTAGAAAAGTCTAAAATATCATTAATAATTGTGAGCAGCGTGTCGCCAGCATTGCGAGCAATTTCCACAAATTCGCGTTGTTCTTTGGTGAGATTGGTATCTAACAAAACTCCTGTCATGCCAATTACGGCATTCATCGGAGTCCGAATTTCGTGGCTCATGGTTGCTAAGAAATCACTTTTAGAACGATTAGCGGCTTCAGCAAAGATTCTGGCTTCTTGTAGTTCAGCGTTTTGCTTAACTAACTGCTCCCTTTGACGGGTTTCTTGGACTAATAAGTGGGCTTGCGATAGGGCAATACTGACTTGGTTAGCGACGGACTCTAATAATTCTTTTTCTTCGTTTGTCCATTCATGGAAGGTATTACAGTGATGTAGCAGAATAATACCGTTAGTCACCCCGTGAGAAGATGTGCGAATTGCCAATAGCGATCGCAGTTGCATCCGATAAAAAAGATCGCCGAAAGGTTCTAGCTCAGGTTCGGTATAGACATTTTGAATGGCGATCGCTTGATCTTGACTGGATATTTTCTGTCCAAATCGACTATTGAGAATTGGTAATTCTATGTCATTTACTGGACAAATCTTTTCCGCTAGTTGTTCCGACATCAGTACCAATTCTGGAGAAGCATTTGGTAGGGTATCTACTTGGGGATATTCCATTTTGTAGATGAGACAACGGCTAGCATGAAAAGCCAGTTGCGTCTGATGAGCGGCAGTTTGAAAAATATTTTTAACATCTAAACTCTGACGAATCTCATCGGTGATTCGATTGAGTAAGACTGTCAAACGCATTTGTCTTTTTAAGTTCTTTTCCGCTTCTTTGCGCTCTGTAATGTCGGTTTGGATACCGATAAAGTGAGTAGCCTTGCCATGTTCGTCAAATATTGGCGAAATGTTTAACTCATTCCAAAATAATGTGCCATCTTTGCTGTAGTTGCGCATCACAACTGTGCAAGAGGTTGCATTGATAATTGCCGATCGCAAAATCTCCTGCTCTGGCTGAAATAGATCATCGCCTTGTAAAAAACGACAATTTTTGCCCATAACTTCGTCAGCGCTATAGCCTGTAATCTTTTCAAAAGCTGAATTGACGTAGACTATTGGGTTATTGGGCAGTCTCCAGTCAGTGATTACAATGCCACTGTGGCTTGCTGCGATCGCGCGTTCTTGTAATTTTAAAGGCTCTTCAAATTTTTTGCGGTTGCTAATATCAAAATGAATCGCAAGGTATTGAATTGGGCGACTTTGTTCATCTAGTAAAGGAATGATCGTGCTTTCTGTCCAATAATATTCACCACTTTTCTTTTTATTGCGAATTTCGCCACGCCAAACTTTGCCATTACCAATCGTATCCCAAAGATTTGTAAAGAATTCAGTTGAGTGATAGTTCGAGTTGATAAATCGATGATTTTTGCCGACTAATTCATCCTGACTATAGCCAGAAATCTCGCTAAATTTGCTATTGGCATAGGTAGTTACGCCATGAAGATCGGTTACTGTGACAATGGCTGCTTGATCGAGTGCAAACTTTTGGAATGCTAATTCATTGAGAGTTTTCTCTAATTTTGATTCATCGCGTTTGCGGTTACTAATGTCAGGTGAATTATTGCTAGTAGTATTTTTGGGCATGGCTTAGAAGTATCGAGACGTTGTAAGGTTACAGTCAATACCAATTTCTCCACTGAGAGAAAGACTGAAAGAGAATTTAGGAAGATTAGGTCTTATATTTAAATCTGTACTGAACTAATGCAGAGTTAATGTTTACCATATAGTTATGATTCCCCCTTACTTATAATGATAGTTCGATTTTAAGGATTTGGTAGTCTACATCACATAATATTTAACGAACTACATTTTGATACTCCCTTCCCAGTATAGGAATAGACATTAAAACCCAATAATTAGCGTTGCGGCGCGAAGCGCCACTAATCTTTACAATGGAAGGGAGTATCAAAATGTAGGTTCTCAGTTGTTTACACTTTATTGAGATATGAGCTTGTCAGATACGATCGCTGCTATTGCCACCGCCATTTCTCCCCAACAAGGAAGTGTCGGTATCGTCAGATTGTCAGGGGACAAAGCTTTGAAAATTGCCAAGGGGATTTTTAAAGCTGGCAACAAACAGACTTGGGAAAGTCATCGTATTCTTTATGGCTACATAACTCATCCCCGTACCCATGAAGTTATTGATGAGAGCCTATTGTTATTGATGAAAGCGCCGCGATCGTTTACGCGGGAAGATGTGGTGGAGTTTCATTGTCACGGGGGGATTATGGCGGTA
Organism: Pseudanabaenales cyanobacterium; assembly: GCA_038215315.1. GTDB lineage: Bacteria > Cyanobacteriota > Cyanobacteriia > Pseudanabaenales > Pseudanabaenaceae > Pseudanabaena. The sequence continues at coordinate 5,521 of JBBQRB010000027.1, read as the reverse complement.
CAGCAGGTATTAAATCTTTGCTTAGAGCAAGGTGCTAGGCTTGCTGAGGCTGGGGAATTTAGTTTACGTGCTTTTTTGAATGGGCGGATTGATCTTACACAGGCTGAAAGCATTAACGATCTCGTTGGCGCAAAATCGGCTCAAGCGGCTCAGTCAGCGATCGCTTCTTTGCGCGGCAAGCTAGCCCAATCACTCAAGTACTTGCGTGGTAAAGCCTTAAATATTTTGACAGAAATAGAAGCCAGAATTGATTTTGAAGATGATCTGCCACCCCTTGATGTACCTTGGGTCAGAGCCGAGATTTGCGATATTTCTCAACAGTCTCATCACATTTTAGCTACTGCCGATCGCGGTGAGTTATTGCGGTCAGGACTAAGGGTTGCCATTGTCGGTCGCCCTAATGTTGGGAAGTCGAGTTTACTCAACGCTTGGAGCCGTAGCGATCGCGCGATCGTCACGGATTTACCTGGCACAACTCGCGATGTGGTGGATTCGCAATTGGTGGTGGGTGGTATTCCTGTACAGGTGCTAGATACGGCAGGGATTAGAGAAACTGAAGATGTTGTTGAAAAGATTGGTGTAGAGCGATCGCACCAAGCCGCGATGTCTGCCGACTTGGTGTTAATGGTGATTGATGCGACTGTGGGCTGGACAGAAAAAGATGCAGAAATCTACACGAAAGTCAGCGATCGCTCAATTATTTTGGTAGTTAATAAAATCGACTTGAGACAAGATTTTGATCAACTTCCCTCTGTTTTACAAAATATTCGCATCGTCAAAACTGCGGCATCCCAAAATCAGGGGATTGAGGATTTGGAAGCGGCTATTCTAGAAGAGATTCAACAAGATCGTATTGCCGCCGCTAATTTAGAAGTAGCGATTAATCAGCGCCAAAAAGCTTGTTTACTGAGAGTTGTCCAGTCTTTAGACAATGTGCAAATTGCGATCGCCGATCAGTTACCGTTAGATTTTTGGACGATTGACCTCAGAGATGCCATCAGTGCGATCGGTGAGATTACTGGTGAAGAAGTGACGGAATCAGTTTTAGATCAAATTTTTAGCCGATTTTGTATTGGCAAATGACCATTAAAAAACCAGAAGATAAGTTGCGGAGCTTCGCCGCAACTTATCTAACCCAAAAAGATATGGCGCACGCTGCGCGTGCGCCATATCTTTTTGGGTTTTTTACCAACTACGACCATTTACTGCTCGCCTCAAACCAGAAGATACACCAGCACCAACTAGTTCTCTTTCTTGTGTGTTGGCACTGTCAGGATTGTGAATCTGGTGTTTAGAATCTTGATACTTTTTCTCATCTCGCAATAACACCTCACGCAAAGCCCTGACTGCCGATCGCTGCGCTAATTTGGAAACCACATCTCTTCCAAAGGTAAGAGTTTGGCGTTTGGAGAGAATTCGGGTTGCAAGGGGGAAAATATCGGTCGGCGCGATCGCTTTATCCTGTTGCAGAACTTTCCATAGTCTAACGATATAACTCAAACTTGAAGGGCTTTCAACTTGGTTAGGCTCTTGATTTAGTTGAGGATCGATCACGTTATCACTAATCATGCTGCGTAACCCTTGTGGTAAACGCTTGCTAGTTTCTACTTCTATACCCTTGACGATTTCATCAATAATGCGATCATGCATAAACTCACTTCGCTCAGAAAGTAGAAAGTCAATTCCCTTGTCAAGAGTTCCACTTAAGTCGTAATCAGGATTAGTTTGAGCATTGCTGAGTAAGTTTTCTAAACGATTCCAACGAAACTCACCATCTCTAAATAATAGATCCTTGAGTGCCATACGCAACTCTGGAGCGGAGTCATTGAGCAGTCGATTAGCCACGTATGGATAAGCTACGGCTAGCACTTTAAACTTAGGATCAACACTAAAAGCAATTCCCTCTAGAGTGACTAGCGATCGAATAATCAAGGCATAGTAAGCAGGTACTTGGAATGGATAATCGTACATGATCTGAGAAAGTTGATCAGTCATATCTTTGAAGTCCATTTGCGTCAAGCTCAAACCACCAGGTGGGTCAAACACCATAGATAGGGCAGGAACGATCGCCTCAAAATCTATATCTTCTGTCAAAAATCCTAATCTTACGTAATCTTTAGAAAGAGCCTTAAAGTCCTTATTTACCAAATGGACGATCGCCTCAATGAGACCAAATCTTTGTTCAGCTGAAACTTCGCTCATCATTCCAAAATCAAGATATGCGAGTTTACCATCGCCCATGACTAGAAGGTTGCCAGGGTGAGGATCAGCATGAAAGTAGCCGTAGTCAAGGAGTTGGCGTAAGGAGCATTGCACACCAACCTCAATAATATGGCGACTATCAAATCCTGCCTGTTTTACTTTTTCTACATTGGTTAGCTTAATTCCTTCAATCCATTCCATTGTGAGTACACGTCTAGCGGTATAATTCCAATAGATTTTAGGTACATAAATTTCATCTAAACCACCGTAATATTTAGCAAATTTTTCCGCATTTTGTCCTTCAAAGGTATAGTCCATCTCTTCAAAAATGCGGCTAGCAAATTCATCTAAAATTGCGGCTAGATTAGTACGCACAAATTTGAAACTCTTTTTTATCCAAGTGGCGATGCCGCGCAATATAAACATATCGAGGGCTATACCTGCGGCTATATCTGGGCGCTGCACCTTGATTGCTACCGCTTCACCTGTTTTTAGTCTGCCTTTATAAACCTGTCCTAGTGAAGCCGCCGCGATCGGATTATCAGAAATCTCAGCATACACTTCTAATGGAGCTGCACCCAAAGCATCGCGGATAAATTGAAAAGCAAGTTCATTTGGGAAAGGAGGAAGCTGGTCTTGCAATTCAGCAAGCTCATCCATAAATACAGGTGGAACGATGTCTGGACGAGTAGAGAGTGCTTGCCCAATCTTAATAAATGCTGGTCCAAGGCGAGTTAAAAGTTGGCGGCACTCGATCGCTAATTTTCTTAGCTGAGATGCTGACGACTTAGCACTAAACCGTAGTCTTAAAACTAGCCAGATTAGGGGTACAAAAATAACTATGCAACGCCACCACACCTTTAGAGGTTGGTTGCGGTAATAATTGGCGATCGCCTCGATGTCATAACGCTCTAACTCAAAGGGTTTTTTGGTGGCTGGCATAGGATTCTCTTTGACTTAGCGGACACATAACCTTTCAACTGCGGCATATATAGCAGGATGTTTACTTGCCTTTGGCAAGTAAACATCCCTAAACTTCGCGACATTAAAATGTTATACAGATTATTTTAACAATTTGTTACAGAATTCGGGATAGCTCTCTAGGCATAGCTGTTGCCAAGTGTAAACCAAGAAACGAGTTGCGGTGCTTCGCGCCGCCTCTCTCTTTTTGGTTTAGCTATACAGGCTTTGTAATGTTGGTACAAACGAAGGATAGGAAATTGCCGCAGATTCAGCGCGATTGATCGATGTTTTGCCATTGGCAACTAAAGCCGCGATCGCCAAACTCATCGCCACCCGATGATCGTCATAGCTCTCGACTTCTGTACCTGTCAAAATTTTTCCTCCCACGATCTCCATGCCATCAGGATGCTCAGTCACATTTGCACCTAGCTTAGTCATTTCTTTGACCATGGCAATAATCCGATCGCTTTCTTTAACCCGCAACTCTTCAGCATTCTCGATAACCGTTGTTCCTTGGGCGCAGGCGGCGGCGATCGCTAAAATCGGAATCTCGTCAATGAGTCTAGGAATTACAGCTCCGCCAATGCGACAAGCCTTAAGATCGGCGGAGCGCACTCGAAGGTCGGCAACAGGTTCACCAGTCACCTCGCGTCGATTTTCATAGGTTATATTGGCTCCCATTTCGGCAAGTACTTCTAAAATCCCCGTTCGCGTTGGATTAATCCCGACATTTTCAATCAGTAAATCAGAATCAGGCACAATTGAAGCTGCCACCAACCAAAAGGCGGCTGAACTAATATCCCCAGGCACGGTCACTTGCTGTCCTACCAACTTTGCGCCCCCCTTAACCGAGACAGTATTACTAACAACGTCAACAGTCACGGCTGCCCCAAAAGCGGACAACATTCTCTCGCTGTGATCTCGCGATCTCTCAGGCTCGGTGATTATCGTCTCGCCGTCGGTCATTAGTCCTGCTAGCATGATGCAAGACTTGACCTGCGCTGAGGCGACAGGGGATTGGTAATGAATGGCTTTTAGCCGCTGTCCCATAATTGCCAGAGGCGCTCTTGCTGCATTTTCTCTTCCCCAGATATTCGCCCCCATTTGTCGCAAAGGGTTAACTACGCGGGACATCGGACGAGATCGCAACGAGTGGTCGCCTGTGACCGTAAAAAAGCGATCGGGATGACTCGCTAAGATCCCTAGCATCAGGCGTAATGTTGTCCCAGAATTACCAGCATTTAAAACATCTAGCGGCTCTCTAAGATTGCCTAGTCCAATCCCTCTAACAGTAACTAGTTCTGAGTTCAGCTCTGAAATATCAGCGCCCATAGCCGAAAAACAAGCTGCCGTACTACGCGGATCTTCACCTAAAAGTAGACCTTTAATCGTTGTCTCCCCTTCCGCTAAAGAGCCAAGCATCAAAGCCCGATGAGATATTGATTTGTCCCCTGGGATCGTAATCTTACCGCGCAACCCCTTTGGTAATTGACTAACATCAATGTTGAGGCGGTGATGGCTTTGGGTTGTGTCGAGGTCAATCATGTTAAAGTCAGTAGCTATTAATAAGTAGCTGGGCATTGTTAGAAACCATGCTCAAAGCCTGTGACGCAGCTTACGCCACAGGCTTTTGAGTTACGCCACAGGCTTTTGAGTTTTATATTTAAACTGTACCCAGCTACCTACCAGATTAAGACAAAACCACAGCTAAAGTTAGACTTAATCAAGACTTAATCAATTGCTACTACCTGCTTTTTATGAACCCCACTGAGCCAAGTTCTTCTGATTTAACCCCAGAACCAAATGCGATCGCCACAGATACTTTGACCGCAGACAATACTTTGGCTAAGCCACCACAAAATCTAGGTACATTTTTAGATCACCTCTACGGAACTTTGTTTCTGCCAAGTTTCACATTTGAACAACTCAAAGCCGATCCATCCCCTTGGCAAGCTGCATTTGTAATTGCTCTGGCAAATATTTTGGAATCTTTCCGACTTAATCAGTCTGGAATAATTTCTCTAATTTGGTCATTGATTAGTGGTTTGATTGGTTGGTTATTTTTTACTTTTTTACTGAAGCAATTGGCTAGTGCTTTTCAGAAAAATGTGACAATGCTAGAGTTGTTGACCTTGACTGGCTTTGCTAGCTTGCCTTGGTTGTTTATGGCTCCTGCGCTTAGCCTACCGCCACGATTTCGATTGTTGGCCGCGATCGCGGTAATTATTTGGTTTATTACATGGCAGATTTGGAGTGCTTCGGTAGCTCTCAATATAAAAAGTTGGAAAACCCTAGCCATCTTCCCCCTAGCGATTTCTGGTGGCGTAGTCGCTTTAATCTGGCTTGGTAATACCTT
>JBBQRB010000026.1:0-21125 GCA_038215315.1 Pseudanabaenales cyanobacterium | reverse complement strand
ACTAGGACAGAACCAAAACCAGAAGACGGGGTGGGGGGGGGGGGGGGGGGCGGGGGGGGGGGGGGGGGGGGGGGGTTGGGGGGGAAGGAAGGGGAGAGGGTTTGAAATAATTGTGAAGGTTGTGTTGTGTGTGTGTTGGGTGTGGGGCCCCCCCCCCCCCAAACTCGTCTTCTGGTTTTGGTTCTGTCCTAGTACACTTGGCGACAGATATGTACAGATCCGTAAAACATTTATTGCAATATCTGAACTATATGAGGGATGGTCAAAAACCATCCGAGTATACGCTCTTAGATACCAAACAATGACCTCATTTGTCTACAGTGCAAGCATTTAATTTTGCAACCAGATCTAACTAGTCCCAATTTCAGCACTCATTAAAATCACCGATGACAACGAGTAAAAATTCTCGACAGATTGCTTTAGAAGCTCTTAGGCTGATTCAAAGACGCAATGCTTATGCTGATGTAGCACTCGATTGCACACTTTCAAAATCACGCCAAGACAACACAACCCTCTTGGAAAGCGATCGCCGCCTAATTACCGAACTAGTGTACGGATGCACACGTCGCCAAAAGACTTTGCTGGCGATTTTGCAAAACTTCTCACAAAAACCGACTACAAAATTACCACCAGACTTATTAATAATCTTACAGATTGGTATCTATCAGCTATGTTTTCTTGATCGCATTAAACCATCAGCGGTCGTTCATACTACGGTGGAATTAGTTAAAGAGAATAAATTAACAGGTTTATCTGGGTTTACGAATGGGATCATGAGATCTATTCTCAGAGCCAAAGAGAAGGAAGATATTCTCGCCAATATTACTGATCCCGCTAGCTTTTATAGTTATCCTGAATGGCTGATCGAACTATGGCAAAAAGAATTTGGACAAGAGGCGATCGCAAGTATTTGTGATTGGTTTAATCGAACGCCCCATCTTGATTTGAGAGTTAATCTTTTATACGCAACACGAGAGCAAGTATTAATTGCTTTTGCCGAAGCCGAGATCAAGGCTGAACCAATAACCTATTTGCCAGATGGTATTCGAGTAGCGCAAGGTGCAGGCGATGTCAGCCATTTACCAAAATTTAAAGAAGGTTGGTGGTCGGTACAGGACGCTAGCGCTCAGCTAGTTACTTATCTATTAGATCCCCAACCTAATGAGATCATTATTGATGCCTGTGCTGCCCCAGGTGGGAAGACAACCCATATTAGCGATCGCCTCAAAAACACGGGCAAAGTTTACGCTCTAGATCGTCTTTCCAGTCGTCTCAAAAAAGTCGATCAAAATACATCACGTTTGGGGATCACCAATGTACAAACCATCGAAGTTGATTGTCGAGAGTTTGATGTCGAAAAAGTATTGGGAGAGAAATGTGATCGCGTATTACTCGATGTGCCTTGTTCTGGTTTGGGGACGCTCCATCGTCATGCCGATGCTCGTTGGCGACAAACTCCCGAAGAACCCTATAAATTAGCCAAAACTCAATCCGAAATCCTTGATCGCGCAACACAATGGGTTAAACCAGATGGCGTGATTGTTTACAGCACTTGCACTCTACATCCTGCCGAAAATGAAGAAGTAATCACTCACTTTTTAACCAATCATCCCGATTGGCAAGTTGTACCACCAACCGCCGATAATCCTGCGGCTCAGTTTGTCTGCGATCGCGGTTGGGTAAAAGTCTTACCCCACGAACATGATATGGATGGCTTCTTTATGGTGAAATTGCAACGGTTAGACAACTAAAAGCTAAATATAGTAATCGTGTCATCGTCTTGTGGGCAGAGAGTCTGGACAAACTAATCATATTGAAAGGTTTAACTGAACTTTGCGACAGCAGGTTGCTTGTCTAGTCAGAAAAACTTTATTTTTCTCTTAAAAAATAGAGAAATATATCACTACTATTTGGCTTTTTGTCCATCATCAAGTAGGTAAGCAAAAGAAACTTTAAAACCCAAAAAGCTGTGATTCACGCTGCGCGTGCGTCACAGCTTTTTGGGTTCTGTTTTTTATTATGCCAAGCTACTTACAATGCTCTAATCCAATCTAAGATTCTTATCATCCCCTCTTGATCATTAACGACAATTGTAAGTAAATGCTAGATTTTTGGACTAAAACCAGTGGAACTTGGATTAATGTTTTAGCGATCGCCTTCGGGACATTTCTAGGACTAATTTTACAGGGGCGTTTTTTATCGCAGGTTTTGCCAATCCTCAAACAAGCGATCGGGCTAATCACCATATTTGTCAGCATTACGATGGCAAATAGCCTGCTAAGGGTGAAGGTGGGGGATTTTGATGGGGTGATCCTATCGTTGATTTCGTTGATTGTTGGCGGTGTAATTGGTGAACTAGGACAAATCGAAAAAAAATTAGAAAATATTGGTGACTGGCTAAAGGCAAAATTTAAGGGTAAGGGCAAGTTTACCGAGGGCTTTGTGGCAGCGAGTCTTCTATTTTGCATTGGGCCAATGGCAATTATCGGCAGCCTCAATAATGGATTAAGGGGTGACGATAATCTATTAGCACTTAAGTCAGCTTTAGATGGCTTTATTTCCATTGTATTTGCCAGCACCTATGGAATTGGGGTGGGATTTTCTGCTTTACCTGTTGCCATTTACCAAGGCGGACTGTCTCTACTCGCTGGCAATCTCGCTCAAAACTTACCTGATCCAGCAAATGCACAGTCAGTACTGATCATCACAGGTGTGGGTGGGTTGATGCTCTTAGGACTAGGGTTAAACTTATTAGAGCTTGCAAAGGTTCGTGTAGCTTCTTTTTTGCCTGCTTTGGCGATCGCCCCTTTAATTTATTGGCTAGCCGACAGCTTAAAGTGAAGGTCGCGATCGCCAATCCTGCTTCATGACGACTTCATGTATACTTTGAGTAAGCTCCTCTGTGGCGTGCGTGACTACCGATAATGTGTCTTGATCGATAATCGTTTCTAAGGAGTCTTCGCAGTCTGCGCCGCAGTAAACCAAACTCGCATTTGGGAACTTTAAGTTAGGCGTTGCGCTTCGGCTCCACCTGGTTTTACCGGGTCAACAACTGAGGTAAGACGGCGTTGCGGAGGGGTGAAACGCAAATGTTTTTGAAAAGAGCTTTAAAGAAATAAAGCTCTTTTCAAAAACACTTGCGTTTAAAACAAACCATGCTATATTAGTAAAGCGATAACGACGCGGGGTAGAGCAGCCTGGTAGCTCGTCGGGCTCATAACCCGAAGGTCGATGGTTCAAATCCGTCCCCCGCCATTTATAAAACAAAAAAGCAGCCTAGTAGGCTGCTTTTTCGTTTCCAGTGACATGACTTAGCCTACTTAATGAAGACTTACTCCCTTCCCAATGAAAGATTAGACGTTGCGGCGCGGTGCGCCGCAACGATAATTTCTTGGGTTTAATGTCTAATCCTATGCTGGGAAGGGAGTAGGCTCGGAAAAGAAATTATGTATTTCAAAACCCAGATTCAAAACCCAGATATGATGCGGCGGGCGAAACCCGTCGCATCATATCTGGGTTTTATTTGTCTTTGTTAGGCATTAGTAATACTTCTAAATAAATAACCAACTACTACACCAATTACCAGCGCCCAAATTTGACCCGACTTAACAAAATTATTCCATCCCTTTGCCAGATCTCCCATTACATCTTGGTTAAATTGTTGAGCAACTAAATCCATGTGGATATAGGAATGTAAATCAGCAATATTGAGATGAAAATAACTAGCAGAGTTAATTGCCGAAAGATGAGATGTCAGATCGGAGCCAGTTATCAGATGTGGAACTAATTCGAGCATGATATTTTCAGGATTAGATTAATTTACTAGAGACTTATCTTTTATATGCAAAACCACTAAGGTCATGTCATCAGTATGAGTATGCCCTTCTCCAATAAAGTTTTGCACCTCTTGGAAAATGTAGTCAAGGATCATCTGCGGACGAGTGACATCTTCTGAGAGGGGAAAGCAATGCTGACAAGCCCAATCTAGGGCCTTGCGGAGGTTCTCTTCGTCGAAGCGATCGCCCTCAGGACTAGCGGCTTCAGTAAAGCCATCAGTGTAGTAGATCACCACATCTCCAGCACTGAGCTTAGCGCTGCGTTCTTCATATTTAGAGCCTGCCTCTAAGCCAATCAAGGCTCCCATCGTATCAAGCGCATGGACTGTACGAGTCTGCGATCGCCAATGTAAGGCAGGGGTATGTGCAGCATTACTAAAAGCGAGCATCTGAGTAGCAGGATCGTACTCAGAATAAAACATCGTCACAAAGCGGTGAGATTTTTCAAGATCTTCGTACATTACCTCGTTTAAATGTTCTAAAATTTTGCTCGGAGAGTGGTTGTTTAGGACTTCAGCGCGTAACATCCCGCGAGTCATGGTCATAATTAACCCCGCAGGAACCCCTTTGCCCATGACATCGCCGATCACAAAACTCCAGCGATCGCCCTTTTGGACTGGAATGAAGTCGTAATAGTCTCCACCAACGCGACTAGCCGTAGAACAACTCGCTGCGACCTCAATTCCTTGGATCTTAGGACAATTACGGGGCAGCAATTGCCTTTGAATTTCGGAGCCAATCTCCATTTCCCGATCTTGACGTTCTTTTTTGATTAGCTCAGTAGTGAGTTCATGATTTTCTAGCCCAACTGAGGTTTGATCGGCTACCAAGCGCATCAAAGTCCGCTTGTTATCTGTCCATGCATAATCAGACTTGCGACTAAAAATATAGAGGCGACCACGCACCGCATTTTTGACTAATACTGATGTACCAAACAAGTGGACATCAGCACCAAGGTATCGGCTAACCATTTCATCAAGAGCCGTAGGACTACCCGTTAAGACCTGCTGGATTGCGCGTTCGATCGCAGTCCTGACCTGTTGAGCTTTCATGCCGCCTTGATTGCGCTCAGGGCAATGTAGAGACTCTAGGCGCATTTGTCCACTCGCCTTAAACAAGATCAAGGCTCCACCATCGGAGTCAGTGACTCGACTAGCGATAAGAGGAATTAGTTCTAAAAACTGATTGAGATTACTAAAGCTGCGGAGAGCGTAACCCAAGAAGCTAAGCAGCTCATGGATCTTATTTTGATCTTGACTCATCCGTCTGAGTAGATCTTTGAGATCTTTCATCACCATTACTGATGCATTGTCTACATCTGGCTGTGGTGGTAAAGATCTGTTTCTAGGTGGCAATGATAGCGACATACCAATGCAGCAACTCTAGGTAGTTTGTAAAAAAGCTAATTTAGTCCAATAGTGTAGCCTTAGTTGGCTAAAAAATACGACTAATTTTTAAGTATTTTGGTACAGTCCCTATCAGCAATTTTTATTACGAAAACCGATTTAGGTGTTTTCAGCACCATAGGTGCTGAAAACACCTAAATCGGTTTTTATAGCCATCGCCAGTCTTGTCAGAACATAAAACCCAAAAGAGGGTAGCGGCGCACCGCTCCGCCACCCTCTTTTGGGTTTTGATTTGTCTTGATATGAGTGGCAACCCAAAGGATCTGATTTGCCCACTTCGCGGGCGAATCAGATCCTTTGGGTTTTATGGAACTTACAAAGGATAAATCTTGATTGGTAATAGCCTGATTAAGGCTTGTCCAAGACGATAGGCTTGAATGTCGTACATTGGTAACTCGATCGCCGCAGGCAAACTTTCCATAAAGCGTCGCGCCAACTCAAGATCGCAACCTGAAATGTTTTTAAGCTTATTGCCTGCATCAAGAAGTACGCTGGAGTTGAGTGGCGGTTTTGCTCTTAGTTGCCAACGTTTTGGCAGATGCAAATTACCAAGTTCAATACGCCTTAATCCAGAAATAGAAGCTAACAGGATCAGGCGATCGCCTACTTTCATCACCTCATCATCAGAAGGCATATAAAATTCGGTATGCCCATCGGCTTTGGGACTACCTTTTTTTAGATAAATCGGGACAACCGTATAGCCATAAGATATTTGCGAAAGATTTTTGTTAACTAGTGTGTCATCTTCTACGATTACATATTCCGCTACTAGGACAGTACGTTGATTCAGTCGAAAAAGACTTAACATATTTTCGCCAAAAGCTGCTCCTGCAAAAGCTTCGGCAGATAGAGCATAAGCGCAAAAAGACTGTGAGTTAGGCAACAGCTCAGCGAGGTTTTCACTAAAGTAGCGATCGTATGTGCGAATAGCAAGATTGACTTGATGGCTAGCTTTTTGTGAGACATCACGGGCTAGTAACGCTGCTTCAAGATTGAGCATTTGGTCATCGGTCACAGAAAGAAGGCTTTTGGCGGAACTAAGATTAGTTTTTGAAAGTTCTTCAATGATATTGCCAGTGAACCAAGGTACTTTGTCAGCAAGATCGCAGTCATGAGGATTTTCACTAACGATTACAAATGGAATTTTTAGTTTAAATAAAAGATCTGCTATTCTTTGCCCAAGCCTACCAAAGCCAATGAGAATGATGTGATCGCCCTTTGGCAAAGGGATGGTGCGCTTAAAAAACTCAAATTTGGAACTGAGAATACTATCAGCAATTAACCCCACAACTCCCAACAAAAACATCAGGCTAATTAATGTAATTGACAAACAGAAGACTGTCACCCATGCAGGGACAGAGTCTTCTTGTAGTCCACCAAATACATCTCCATAGCCTCCTAGCAGCAAGATCATACTAGTTGATATAGATTTCTGCCATGAAATGTTTGGCACATTTAGATACAAAACGATGGAACTAGTCACCATCAAGATCATCGCTGTGATTGCCCCCCATAGAGCCAAACGCCGCGATCGCGCTGCACGGAACCAAAAAACAGCTTGATGCCACTTCCCTTTCCAAAATCTAGAGCTAGCAAGCATTCGCAGTTGTTGGTGAATTTTTGCCAGCGCAGAGATATTCACTTGATGAATGGGAATTTCATCATAATATCCTTGTCGATATAATTTACGAGTTGCAAAATCATTCTCTACAGATTCGATATAGACAATTTTGTTGCCGACTTGAACTAATGTGTCGGCTTGCCACTGAAAGAATAAGCGATCAGGATTAAGTTCAGAAATACTTAAGAGCCTTGAATGTTTTTTGTGCAATAGATAAGCAGAAGTTCTTAAAAATTGATAATCATCTGTCTGGACAGACGACTCAACCACGCGCAATTTGCGATCGCTAATTTGAATTAATCCTAAAGTTCCCTCACCTAAGCCAGCTACAGCAAAAGAAGCTGCTGGTAATTCAACAGGATCGAGAGCGACAAAGTTTCCTAACTGCTCCTTAAGTAATTGATTGAGACTTTGACGAGAGGAGCGCACTACAATATGGACGTTAGGATTCAAACGTCTTGCAGAAATAGCGGCTTCAATATTTACATTTTCATTGCTAGTAACCAGTAAGATTGCCCGACAGTCAAGAATACCAGCTTCTATTAAAGTTTCCGAACGGCGGCAATCTCCTAAGATTATGGGTTGATTTAGAAGGTCTGAAAAATTATCGAACTCCATAGTTTCAGGCAAAATCTTATCAATTGCACAAATTTTCACTTCGTATTCTTTGTAAGCAAACTTCTTTAAGTTGAAAACAGAGTGCTGTCCGAGGCTGCCCAACCCACAAACTATAAAGCGATCGCTAACGGGATTTGCCGTTAAATTTGGGTTAACTGCGATTTCTTCTTGCTCGATTTTGGACTTCTCAGTTTTTACTTCTATCTCTTTATCGTCAATATTGCCATTTTCAAATTCGACTTTTTCCATCCATTGTGGCAGAGGTTGACCGTACAAAAAAGCATAGACCTTGGCTCCCTTGTAGCCTTTACTGAGAAAATCACGACAGCAGTTGGCGATCGCCTCTATCAGTAATTGGCGATCGCCAAAATTGGTTGACTCCAGCAAGATATGCAATTCCTTTCGCTTCTGCCTAACTGTGACGTTAACCTTGATATCCAGTTCAAGTAGGCTGCTTTTGATGATGGGAGCAAGCGATTGCATTCTTTATTCCGCACTAATACTGATAAATTTGTCAAACTCTTAATAATAAACCATCAATATTAATGGAAGGTTATCTTCTAACCAAGAAGATTAAGTAAGCAAGCATAATTACACCCAAAGCCCAAAAAGTTGTAGCGCACGCTGCGCGTGCGCTACAGTTTTTTGGGCTTTAATGTTTCTTTTGCATGAGTCCTACTTGAGTATAAAACCTAGAGAAATTTTTGAAAGCACGGCTTCGCCGCGCTTTCAAAAATTTCTCTGTATTAAGTAGCTCGGCGAAATAAAACCCAGAACCCAAAAGCTATGGCGCACGCTGCGCGTGCGCCATAGCTTTTGGGTTCTGGGTTTCTACTTACTTTAAGCATCAACGGGCTGTAATCGATAATTGTCGTGAAAAATTTTGGGCTTTAGGTTAAATGCAAAGCTACATATAGACGATAATTAGATTTTATAACGTTTACAAATTCATGTCTGTTCGAGTTCGTATCGCTCCAAGCCCAACGGGTAACCTGCACATAGGCACAGCCCGCACTGCTGTATTCAATTGGCTGTACGCCCGCCGTCATGGGGGAACATTTATTATTAGAGTCGAAGATACTGACCGTGAGCGCTCTAAGGATGAATATACTCAAAATATCTTAGAAGGCTTAGCTTGGCTGGGAATTAACTTTGATGAGGGACCATTTTTTCAAACCCAGCGTACCGATCGCTATGTTGCTACTGTAGAAAAGCTATTAGCCGAGAAAAAAGCATACTTTTGCTACTGTACTGAAACTGAACTGGATGTAATGCGTGAAGCTCAGAAAGCAAATAAGCAAGCTCCACGCTACGACAATCGCCATCGCCACCTGACTGACGAGCAGCGCCAATCCTTTGAAGATGAAGGTCGTCGTCCCGTAATTCGCTTTATTATCGAAGAACCTCGCACGATCGCTTGGAATGACCTTGTTCGTGGCACAGTGTCTTGGAGCAGCAGCGATCTGGGCGGCGATATGGTGATTGCCCGCGTTGATGAGCAAGGCAATATTGGCTTACCTCTGTATAACTTTGCAGTCGTTGTCGATGATATTGATATGCAAATTACCCAAGTAATTCGTGGTGAAGATCACATTGCAAATACGGCAAAACAGATTTTAGTCTATGAAGCTTTAGGGGCGACACCACCACAGTTTGGGCATACTCCTCTAATTCTTAATCAGCAGGGAGCCAAAATTTCTAAGCGTGACGGGGCAACATCTGTTTGGGAATTTCGGAATATGGGTTACATCCCTGAAGCCTTTAATAACTACATGGCGCTGCTAGGTTGGTCACCCAATGAAGGCAAGGAACTATTTACCCTGCAAGAAGCATCTCAAATTTTTAGCTTTGATCGGGTTAACAAGGCAGGCGCAAGGTTTGACTGGGATAAGCTTAACTGGATCAATAGCCAATACTTACATACTTTGCCCACTGAAGATGTATGCGATCGCCTGACTCCCTTTCTCAAAGATGCTGGCTACGACTTGCAAGTTGTAGACCGTCAGTGGCTAATCGACCTCACTAAATTAATTGCACCTAGTTTAACCTTGCTCACTGATGCCGCCACGATTAGCAAGTTCTTCTTTGTGGATTTTGATGACTATATCGATGAGGCAAGGGAAACTCTCAAAGGCGAGGCGGTCGCTGGCATCATGAATGCTCTAATCACCTCACTCCAAGAGACTTCTGAACTAGATGCTGATATTGCGGGAGAGATGATTAAAACTGTCGCTAAGTCTCAAGGGGTCAAGAAAGGGATGGTCATGAAGTCGTTGCGTGCTGCCCTCACGGGCGATCTGCATGGGCCAGAGATCTTACCTTCCTTTGTCCTGCTCCATCGCAAAGGATTAGCATTGCCCCGTCTACAAAGAGCTCTGCAAGTAGTCTGATGTATAAGGCGGCGCTGAGCGCTGCCTTATACATTTTTGGTTTTAGCGGCTCAAGAAAAACTCAGTTAAAGCTTTAACGGCTGGTGAAAGAATGACCACGGCGGCGGCGGCACTAATTAGTCCAAAAGCGAGATTAACAACTTGTACCGATGACTTTTGATAAGCATCTATTCTGATATTTGCCTCTTTGATATCAAAATCAAGCTTATCGAATTTCTTATCAAACTCTTGAAACCGATTGTCAATTTCTTGAAACCGATTATCAATTGCTTGAAACCGCTTGTCAATTCCTTCAAAGCTGCGTAGTACTTGTTGTTGAAAATCTTCCTGTGACATTGCTTTTATGATTTCTGTGCTGCGAATGTAAAGCTACTTAGTCTTTAATAATTCCTGTTAGGCAGAGCCAAGATCTGCCCTCATCCCCCAACACTTTCTCCCGCAGGAGAAGGGCTAGGGGTGAGGGGCTTAGAACCTTATACGCTCTTTTGTTTACGCTTTATTGGAAGGTTTAGAAATCTGAGCGAGGTACTTTTGTAGGTTGTCCATAGCTAACACAAGCTGTGGAGTTGGATCAATGGCGACCATGCCATCTTTCAAACGTTGCCAGATCTCAAAGTGCAAATGCGCTCCCGTTGACATTCCTGTACTGCCCACTAGCCCGATCACAGTTCCTTGCTTGACCTTTTGACCTGACTTAACTAACACTTCTGATAGGTGGGCATAACGTGTCTCATGGGTGTCGCCGTGAGTGATGCTCACCATCAAACCATAGCCACCAAACCAGCCAGCTACTTCGACCGTGCCACTAAAAGCAGCTACTACGGGTGTACCCTCTGGGGCGGCAAGGTCAGTACCTTGATGAAAACGAACTTGTCCTGTAATGGGATGAACGCGATCGCCAAATAAAGAACTAATTACTGTAGGCACAATTAACGGAAATAGCATCCGCTTATCACCGTTGCTAGGCAGGCTCATAGCCGCGATTTCCTTATCGCTGAGGCGACGCACCTGCAAGGATGTCTCGCCCGACGCTGCGGCATAGAGAACACGATCATCTTGATAGCGATCGCTTTGGCTACCTTTAGCAGATTTAGTAGCTACTTGAGGATTACAAAAGCTCTGGTTACGTTCTAATAGGCTATTGGCACTGAACTTACAACCATTGGAACGATTTTCTAAAATGATTTCAGGAACTTCAACGATTGTTGATCGCGCTGAATTGCCTGAATCTTGAGCTGGAAATTTTAAAGCGGTATCTTTAGTCTCGATATTTACTTGAAGCGGTTCGCGATCATTTGCGATTGGTAATGTCGGTGGGGGAGCTATTTCTGGTAAAGGTGAGGGTTGAATCGGATCGGAATTTTGAATAATTAGGACATCAGGGGAAATTGCTGATTTGGAAGCGGCATAGGCTGAGCTAACTAGCAAGTAGTTATTGCTGGAAAGGCAAAGCAATGTTGCTAGAGTAATGGTTGAGAAGGTGAATTTTTGCATATTTTAAGTCTACTGATAGCCGACAGAAAAATTTTGAGGCTGATAGATCTCGTCTTGGCATTTGCCATCCCATCTTACTACCAGTTCACAAGTTGGTCTAATGTCGATGATTTTTCCTTGAATTTCTTGTCCATCAATATTTTTACGGATATGGCGATCGCTAAGCATTTGTAAATATTCTGACAAAATTTTGCCAATACCTTCCTGCTCATAAAGCTCCTGCCCCATTTGTAGCCCCACAAGCACCACGTCAATTAGCTCATCCATATTCGATAGGGTTGTGGGTAATTCTCCCAGCGCGATCGCGCCTTCAGGTACTTCATTTGTCCAGTTGATCCCGATCCCCACCACCGCATACTTAACTTGCCCTGCCTCAATCCGAGTTTCTGTGAGGATTCCACCTAGTTTTCGCCGATCAATTAGGAGATCATTGAGCCATTTAAGCTTTACATTCGCTCCCGTTTGATTGAGCGCATTGGCAATGCCCAAAGCTGACCAAAGCGTGATCTGATTAGCTTTGCTGGCGACAAGGTTAGGTTGCAAAATCACAGACATAAACAATCCGCCCAAGGGCGATCGCCAAATATTGCCGCGCTGTCCTCGACCTTTAGTCTGGCACTTGGAGATGACAACTGTATTAGATATGGCTTTTCCCTGCTCAATTAACCGCCATGCTTCGCTATTAGTGGAGTCGATTTCTTCGTATCTGATTATTTTCATAAAAATCCTTTGTACAGGGATTACCGCCTATTGATGCGTTACAGGTTACAAAGTGCCGCTTCGCGGCACTTTCAAAAATTTATCTGGGTTTTCCAAAAGCGCAAAGCGCTATACAGTCTATTGAGACTTTAAGGGGTACAGATATCTTTTTAAAAGGGGCGCGAAGCGCCCCTTTTAAAAAGATATCTGGGTTTTATGACAGCGCAAAACGCTGTATAAGTGATTTCGGATTGCCATAATAGTGAATCATCGCCAATGAAAGACTTAGCAATATATCAGGGCTGGATGGATCAGGCGATCGCCTTAGCAAAATTAGCAGGCTCTGCGGGAGAAATCCCTGTCGGTGCAGTAATTGTTAACGCTCAAGGAGAGGCGATCGGCATAGGGTCAAATTATAAAGAGCGCAACCAAGATCCCACAGATCATGCAGAACTAATCGCGATTAGAGATGCAGCTAAAAACTTGCATGACTGGCATCTCACGGGCTGTACACTCTATGTAACTTTAGAGCCTTGCCCAATGTGTGCGGGAGCAATTTTGCAGTCAAGGCTAAGCACCCTAGTTTATGGTGCGGATGATCCGAAAACTGGCTCAATCCGCACCATAATTAATCTTCCCGATAGCCCTGCTTCCTTCCATCGGCTGGAGGTGATCGCAGGAATCAGAGAGCGGGAATGTCAAGAACTCCTGCAATTATGGTTTGAGCAATTACGAGCGATCGCGCCCAAATTATAAGTGTCTATGACTTCTAAAAATTCCCACAACTATCAACAGTTGCAACCACTTTTTTTAGAGCGTGAGTTACAACAATATAAGCGAACCTTATTGACTAACGTAGGAATTTTAGCTGCCCTTCTAACAGTGGGGACATTAGGCTACCACCTCATCGAAAAATGGAGCTGGTTTGATGCACTCTACATGACGGTGATCACCCTTGCTACGATTGGCTATGGAGAGACTAATCCTTTACATTTTGAAGGACGTGTATTCACGATTACCTTGATCATTATGGGTGTAGCTAGCATTAGTTACATTGTCACCCAGTTTACGACAGCGATCGCTAACGGACATATCTACAACATCTTTCAGGCAAGACGGCAACGAAAAGTTATGGAGTCCCTCAATCAGCATTATATAGTTTGCGGGTTTGGTCGCACAGGGCGGCAAGTTACCGCCGAATTTGCCGCCGAGAATGATATTGCCTTTGTGGTCATTGACAGTAGTGCGGAAATGATTACCGAAGCCGAACAGTCTGGGTATCTGGCTGTACAGGGCGACGCAGCACTCGATCAAACCTTACTTTTCGCTGGCATTGAACGCGCCTTATGTATTGTCGCAGCGCTGCCTTCTGATGCCGAGAACCTCTACACGGTTTTATCTGCAAAAACCCTTAACCCGCAGATCAGAGCGATCGCGAGAGCAAGCACTGAAGAAGCCATGCAAAAACTGCGGCGGGGAGGAGCCGATGAAGTGATCTCTCCCTACATTACGGGAGGTAAGCGCATGGCAGCAGTTGCTTTGCGCCCACAGGTAATGGATTTTGTCGATGGCATCATCGCTGGTGAAAATCGGTCATTTTATATTGAGGAATACCGCATTGATGACCCTAGCTATGTGGGCATATCGCTCAAAAAAGCCAGTTTGCGATCGCAAACTGGCGTATTAGTATTAGCAATTCGGCGGGCTGATGGGCATCTGATCGCAGGGCCAGATGGAGATACCGAAATCCTGCAAGATGACGTACTAATTTCGATGGGAACCCCTGAGCAATTAAGAGCTTTAAACCAGATTCTTAGCCCACTTTCTAAAAACCCCAAGGTTTTACGATTGCCACGAAGTAAGTAAAAAGGGTAGCGTAGCGATCGCCACACTACCCTTTTTACGAGAAGTAACTAGAACTGCCAATCTTGAAGTTAAAAATTCATTTCCGCAGCTTGAACTTTTTCAAATTGCTTCTTCTTTAATACCAACAGAATTTGGGTAACAATTACAGAAGCAAAGAATGCAAGTAACCACTGAATACGGCGAGGATCTTGCAAAACAATTTCGCCATCATGTTGTCCAAATCCACCCACGTTAGGATTAGTTGTCAAAGCTGAGCCAACTGTAACTTCACTACCAGGTTCCACAACCAGAGTTGCCCCCGCAGGAACTGACTCGGTGGCAATACTGCCATCAGTGGTTTGGACAGAAATCTGATAACCACCATAGATACCTTCATCTTCATTGGGTTCGATAGGACTAATTTGGGTAACTAAACCAGAGACTGAGGAGGTGTACTCATTGTTATTACTCTTTTCACCAGTTGGATATACCTGACCACGCCCACGATTGCCGCCAGCATGAACAGCATATTTCAGGAAGTGAACATTTTTGTCTTTAGCAGGATCAGGGGAAAGAACTGGGAAAGTAATTTCAGGATATTCATCTCCAGATATCGGTCCCACCAAAACAATATTTTCTTGGGTATCGCTATAGGGTTGGTAGTAAATATCTTTAGTTTTTTCTCTAAGTTCTTCAGATAAACGCTCTTCAGGAGCGATTTTAAAGCCTTCAGGCAATACGATTACCGCGCCGACATTCAAGCCTGTTTTGCTACCGTCAGTAGTAACTTGCTGTAAGTTGTGGTCATATGGCAGCTTAACCACTGCTTCAAACACAGAGTCAGGCAGAACAGCTTGAGGCAACTCTAATTCGATTCCCTTTTGAGCAAGGTGGCAGTTAGCGCAAACAATCTTGCCTGTGGCTTCACGGGGAGTTTTGTAAGCTTCCTGAGCGTAATAAGGGAAAGCTTTGACTGGCTGAATGTTCAAGCCAAATAGGAATGTCAAGCTTATGAGGAGGGATAGACTAAACCCTACAAGTAAGCGACTAGCTGATAAAAAGGCTTTTTTCATGGATAAGTTCAAATGTTAAGTTAATGATCTCTGATTACAGCACTTTGCGCTGTTATAAAAACCAGAGAAATTTTTGAAAGTGCCGCGAAGCGGCACTTTCAAAAATTTCTCTGTACCCTTTAAAGTCTCAATAGGCTGTAATGAAGTACAGCAAGTTAGTTAAGACCACCAAGGAGCTTCATTGGTGCGGAAATCAGTTTCTGTCCATGTACTGAACTGCACAACGTCATCAGCCACAGATGTATGGGCAAGGGCTAGAGACAACGGTGCCGGGCCGCGAACGACTTTGCCTTCGTTGTTGTACTGCGAGCCGTGACAAGGACAGACGAATTTATTTTCAGCAGCATTCCAAGGGACAACACAGCCGAGGTGAGTGCATACGGCATTTAGTCCATAGGATTCAATTTCTTTGGTGTCTGTAACAACAATGTATGTGGGGTCGCCTTTAAGCCCTTGAGCAAGTTCGCGATCGCCTGCTTGATGATTTGCTAAAAAAGCCGAAGCCAGAATGTCTTTACCAAGGGCATCTTTAGCTGCCACACCACCACCAGCACCACCTTTAGACGGTGGGACAAAATAAGCAGCTACGGGATAAAGAGCAGCAAGAGATGTTACGGCGGCGGAACCCCCTAAAATTAGGTTCATAAATTGACGACGACCCATGCTAGGGACATCGGCGGATACAGAAGCTTGACTCATAGGATTTGACTAAGGAATTTGTCTGAAGAAATATTGTGTTTTATATATCGCTGCCTATCATAATATCGACAATCTTTGGACTTCTAGCCTGTTGTGTTGCTACGAAATGTTAAGAGACTCAGTTTGAGAAAATATTGTTAGAGTTATTGTCAGTACTTGACTGGCTACAGCTATATTTAGGCTATGTTGGTTTGCTAAGTTGATTTGGAATTTTTTGAGACTAGTTTTTTGACTGTATGAGTGACAAACCATCTTCCAACTTTTCTAAATATAAAATCTTGGGCTTAGTTGGCAGGGGACAATTTGGCAAGGTTTTATGCGCTCGGATGCGCGATACAGGAAAATTGGTAGCGCTTAAGGAACTGGCAAACAATCGCTTTCCCACAAATAAGTTATTAAGAGAATTAAGATTTTTATTAACCCTACAGCACGACAATATCGTTGCTTGCACCGCGCTCGTCCATCACCAAAAATATCGCTATCTGGTGATGGAATACTGTGAGGGGGGAACCTTGCGTGATCTGATGAACCATAGCAAGTCTTTGACGGTGAAACAATGTTTTGCCCTAATTCACGACATTTTACTTGGATTAGAACATGCCCATGAGTCAAGTATTATTCACTGTGATATCAAACCTGAAAATGTCTTATTAAAGTTGACATCTAAGGGGTGGCAAGCCAAAATTTCTGACTTTGGTATTGCTCGATTGAGCCAAGAAGTTGACTCAGATAGCAATAATACTGGCTCACCTGGATATATGGCTCCTGAGAGGTTTTATGGACAATTTTCTGTCGGTTCTGACCTCTATGCAGTTGGCATTATTTTGTATGAGCTTTTGGTAGGAAAGCGTCCTTTTTCGGGAATGCCTACAGAGCTAATGAATGCTCATTTAAATCATCGGATCGTTATCCCTGAGTTTTTACCGCGATCGCTAGCATCGATAATTACTCGCTCCTTAGAAAAGCTCCCTAAGCGCCGCTATAGCTCGGCTAGTGAAATGCGGAGCGATCTAGTTGCCGCCTCTGAGTCAGAGGACTTTAGCAAAATTCAAACGGGGCAAGATGATGAGAGATGTGCAATGTTTTTGCTCTCCCAACAATCACAAAAGTTTGCTCAAAAAGAAGTGTCTGACAAAGTTGTAGCCATGATTGGCACAGAAAAATCTCGATTTTATAGTACATCCAGCTTTATTTTAAATTGGCATAGCCTATCCCTTGAGCAAGAAGAGCAAATCGTTAAGTCTGAGCATGAAATTAGGTCGATTACTTTTGCTAATAAAACTTTATTTGTATTGACAAAGCACTCGATCTATCAATTTACACGGGGCAAGCCCAAGTTTCTATACCAAGCATCCCCAGATAAAGCATTTGACTGGGCTGTTTCTCCTTACGGGGATTGGTTGGCAATATCCACGGGCAGGCAATTGGAAATTCGCAATCTGCTCTATGGTCGTGCCATGCGGTTAGAGTTTTCTTTAAGGGATTTAAGCTGCATCATTGCTTACGACCAGCACCACTTATTGGCGATCGCCAATAAACCTGAAACTAAAGAAAGTCGAGCCGTGATTATTTCGCGGCGATGCAATATTATGCAACGGCTATCTTTACCGATCCAAATTAATTCTGGAATTGCTACTTTTACAAGCGATCGCGTTTTACTCTTAGAAGCTGACAATCGACACAATATCTATTTACTCGATATCAAGCCCTATCGACTGTCCCGCATTCCTTTGCCCTATGAAGTATCGACTATGTCACCGACTCCTTGGGGGTATGCTTTGGCTGGTAATTACAATAAATACCAAACTATCCTGATGTTGTTAGATCTGCGGGGTAATAGTATTGGTAATCTGCTGATTGATGGAGAAGTAACCGCGATCGCTCCCATCGACATTAACTTGCTAGCGATCGCTACGGCTGAAGTAGGAGGCTACAAGATATATGCGATCAACTTAAAAAAATTAAATATTGATTTAGTCTTCTAAGTTAAGTACAGCGCCTTGCGCTTTTATAAAACCCAGACAAATTTTTGAAAGTGCCGCTTCACGGCACTTTCAAAAATTTGTCTGTACCTTCTAAAGACGCAAAAAGCTGTAGCGCACGCATAGCGTGCGCTACAGCTTTTTGCGGTTACGCCTATCTACTTAGAAATAAAAAAGCAGCGTTAGGCGCTGCTTTTTTATTTCTAGAGCTATGAAGCGGACGACCGCTTACGTCTTGAAGCCTCAGGAGATTGGATCGGCACAAATTCTTTAGAAGTCTCTGGCAACTCTGGCTTAGCTTCTGAGTTAATTTCTAAATTATTAGCATCATTGGCTTGAGATACTTGGCGATTTACTCTCAAAATTACACCCTTTGATGAACTGATAGATGAACTAGGTCGGGAGGAGCCCTCATCGCTATTAGTCACGATGAGATTTGGTTCTTCACTCTGTTCATCTACAGAAGAGCTATCAATATGTGGAATAACTTCAGCCTGATCAGCCTTAATGTTCTCCTCTTCGTTCTCCTCTTCGCTCTCCTCTGGATTAGTAATTCTTTGCTCCTCAAAATCACTATCTGAATTAGGCTTATCTGAGTCAAAATGCTCAAAGTTAAAACGTTCAGAATTAAATCGCTCTGACTGCATACTTGGGGTAATTGCATTAGCAGCTCTAGGAGCTTGACCTGGCAGAGCCACAGTTACAATCACGTTGCGAGGATCTTTCGGCTCACGATCTACCAGCACTAGAGGCGAGACTCCAATTAATGAATAAACATCCTGTTCCTCTTCCGTCATCTCCACCACAATTAGTTCTGGCGGTTCGATTACTTTAGTGCGAATCTCCCGTTTATTAGGGCGCTCAGGCACAGTTTCGACAACGGTTGGCGCAGTCACCACCTCATCATTTTCTTCAGGCAAATCAGCGATCGGTAGTGGCAGTACCGAGGGTACTACACTTGGAAAGATACTTGGTAAGACATTGGGTAAGATATTAGGGCTAGCGCTAGGCAAAGGTAGCTTGGTCGGCACATTGCGCTCAACCACCACATCTCTCTCGATACGAGGTTCAAATCTTGCCTCAACCCTCGTTCTTACATCCACTACCGGCGTAACTTTTTCTGACTCACGAGTATCTCGCACATCTTTGAGCATAGCTCGTTTGCCACGGCGGCGCACATTTCCGCGTTCTTGGTAGCTAGGATGATTAACCAAGTTCGGCTCCAGTCCACCACCCAAGTCAGAATCACCGTCCTCATAATCAGACGTAAAATCAAGCTGATTGGATTGCTTCGACTCCCAAGTTCTAGCTGTAGCATCAACAGGTTGCCCCACCGACTCCCCTGGAAGATGCATTAAATGTCCTAAGCCACCACAAGTAGCGCAGGGACGACCAAAGAGTTCATATATACTTTGCCCTTGACGCTTACGAGTCAGTTCAACTAATCCCAACTCAGTCAGTTGAGCAATTTGAGGACGCGATTTATCCGATCGCAATGATTTATTAAAATGCTCTAGCAATTGCATTTGATCGCGGCGAGTATCCATATCAATGAAATCGACTACGATTACACCTGCAATATTTCGCAACCGAACTTGACGCGCAATTTCCACGGCTGCTTCACAGTTTGTCCATAGGACGGTTTCACGGGAAGTCTGCGACCTTGTAAATGAACCAGAGTTAACATCAATTACCGTCAAAGCTTCAGTTGGCTCAATAATAATATAGCCACCACTAGGTAGATCTACCCTTGGTTTCAGGGCTTCACGGATACCTGCGTTTACCCGAAAATATTCTAAGATCGGGGTGCGCTCACGATGATGATCTAGCATTAATCCACTGGGAATTTTGCCGCCATCTCCCCAGTTCAACAAGTGCTGCTTAATGCGTCGCAATCCATCATTGGAGTCGGTGACAATTCGATTGACTTCATTGCTATAAAGGTCACGTAGTACCCGTTGGACAAAATCTCGCTCACGATCTAGCAAAGTTGGCTGACGAGTGGTTGCCACATCTTGCTGGATGGTCTCCCATTGGCGTTGTAAATTATCGAGATCCTCAATAATCTGCTCCTCTGACATACCATCAGCTTCAGTACGTACCAAGATACCCATACCCGCAGGCTTGACCAAGATCGCCAGAGCGCGGAGGCGATTGCGCTCTGCCTCACTACGAATTCGACGAGACAAATTCACCCCTCGACCAAAGGGTAAAAGCACCACATAGCGACCAGGCAAAGAAATATTCCCAGTTAATCTGGGTCCTTTATTACCTGTTGGCTCCTTCATTACTTGGACTAACACGCGCTGTTGCGGTACGACCAGATCGCTAATTGATCCAGACGATCGCCGCATTTTTAGGGGGCCAAGATCAGTGATGTGAATAAAGCCATTGCGATCGCCATCGCCAATATTTACAAAAGCAGCATCAATACTAGTTAAAACATTTTCCACGACACCCAAGTAAACATCACCCACTTGGTGAGTACCTGCGGCAACAACGATTTCTTCAATTTGATCTTCACTAAATACAGCAGCAATTCGATACTGCTCGGCAATAATTATTTGCTTTGGCATTCAATTTCCTCAGAATTTCTTCGATTCAAAAGAGCCAGTCCAAGAGTTTATCTACGGGGTGTTTTTGAGGTATTTTTTATCCTAAGTTTATAAAAAATATCTTCACCATCCTTAACCAACAGCCTAGAGACGCTGTAGTGAAGCCTGTAAAATATAACGAGCCAATAACGAAAGTAAGAAAAAAATTTCGATCATAAGCTACCCCTTACTAACAACCTGAAATCTAGCCATGTGACGAGCTAGTAACGGATTGATCTATCTACCCTGACATTACGATAGTGAGACATCTTGTAAAAGCATTTCTTAAAACATTGAGGTTTCCGAGCAAATTTTAGCAAATCAGCTAATTAGCCCAAACTCACCCCAAAGGTTTACAAGAATCCATAGATAAAATACTGATACAGAAATACCCACCATGATGGAGTAAAAATGCAGTTTATGAAAATTGGCGAAATTCGTTAAAAGCTAAGGTTATTTCTTCGACTGGCTCTTATTTAGACTATCTAGAAGGTGCTTACACCATTCATCTAGAGCTTTCAGCCCATAGATAAAACAGTGTACTTGATGATTCAAGTTTATAGTTTATGGTTTGTAAGCTTAGTTAATCAGCGACTAGATGCATTTAGCTAGCAACTAGGATAAACCTATATTAATACTATAGTGTAGCCGTGCTGCAATTCTCGCTATATGTAGGAGTCAATTTTTAAAAGTCCATTGATATAGCTGTCGCCAGTCTTGTTAGGACATAAAGTCCAGAAGAGGGCGGCGGGGGGGGGCGGCGCCCCCCACGTAGTGACGTTGTAGGAAAAATAAAAGGCGCCAAGGGCGGTACTAATTGATTATAGTGTTTTTATGTTTGTTTCATTCATTTGGGGTGGGGTAGGCG
>JBBQRB010000025.1:0-21841 GCA_038215315.1 Pseudanabaenales cyanobacterium | reverse complement strand
TATGTTGACGCTAGTTTAGTCGCCCTTGCAGAGCGTCATCAGCTTAAGCAGATTTTGATATTAGATCGCCGCCATTTCAGTATTATTCGGTCAGAAAGAATTGGTTATTTAGAGTTACTCCCATAATCAGCCTTTCTAAGTGTGTGGGCAAAAGAAACCTTAAAACCCAAAAAGCTGTAGCGCACGCTGCGCGTGCGCTACAGCTTTTTGGGTTTTGGGTTTAATTATGCTTGCCTACTTACCACGTCAGAAATTTGTCATGCGATCGCTGTTTAACTTTTGGGAAACAGGAAATCGGCTCTACTAAGCAACTCTTGTAGAAACTAATCTCAACTCGGCGGGAATTATATCTGCTGAATCATCGAATTCTAAAAGTGTCTCTTTTGCGGGTAAATATCCTGAATCATTAAAAGAAATTAGCATTCTTTGCAAGGCAATCCAGACTTCAGATTCAAATTCCCAATCGTTGCGAGAGTTGGCGCGACCCGCGATTGATCGCAATGCCCAAAAGTAACTATTTCGGACAATAGAGCCTTGCTTGTTATATTTTGGGACATCTTCGCGATGGATGAATAAAACCTCGTTATCAATTTTGACGCGCATTATTTTTATGGACTTATGGCAATAAAATTTCTTGACTAAAATCTTGTATTTTTTGAAATTGATAAAAACCCATGATCGCTCCCCAAATCGCAGAACCAGTATCAGGATCTACGCCGCGATCGCCACTCCAAAAACTATTCTCCATAACCTCAAAGCCCAAAACTACCTGCCGCATTTCATTCATATATTGAAAGTAGCATTTAGCATCTTTAGGCATAGTAGCCTTGTAGCATTCATTCTCAAAATTTATACTTAACAAGCAACCACTAAGTGGCTCAATGTCCTTGATTGTGATCTGATTAAGGCGATCGCGATTTTTGCCAGCACCTACCCACGCACTTGGTTCTTTAAAACCCCAATATTTGACCTGAATCATGTTGTCAGTTTCGACAAATTGCAAAATGCGCTGACGATAAGCGCGATCGCGGTTTAACGCATTTGATTGTTCGGCAAATAAAGCGACGCTATCTAGAACAAGTACAGGAATTGGACGCTGCCACCAAATCAAGTTTACAAACCAAACAGGTTGATCAAGGGATTGCTGGTAGTTACTAAATTCTCCTGACATCCAAGAGGTAAGTTGTAGGATTTGGCTAGAAGTATTCATGCAAGCGATCGCCTCACTATTGTTTGTATAGCTGTCGCGTTAAGAAATCAAACCCAAAAGAGGTTAGCGGCGCACCGCGCCGCTAACCTCTTTTGGGTTTGATTATGCTTGGCTACTTATATTAGATGCACTAGATCTCTAAAGTCCTACTAAATAAATAAAGTGCGGCGCTTTGCGCCGCACTTTATTTACAGAGACTAAGAAAAAAGCTTACTCAACAATAGCGGCAGCAGCAGCTACTTCTTCGATGGGAGCTTCAGCATCTGGAATATCATCCTCGGCGCTTTCTTCTACAGCTTCAGGCTCAAGCTTGATCGTCATGTAACGAATTACGTCACCACCAAGACGCATACTTTTTTCTAGACTTTCGATGGTTGTTGGTGTAGCAGAGTAGTTCAACTGAATATAAATACCTTCGCGATGCCCTTTAATGTCATAGGCTAATCTTCTTCTTCCACGATGTTGGATCGTGATTTCTTCGGATTCTTGCTGCACCAAGAAATCTTGGTATTTGGCGATCGCTGCATCTGCTTCCTGATCAGGGAGGTCAGGGCGAAGGATATACATGGTTTCGTACAAACGTTTGACAGTCATTTTGTTAGTTCCTTACGGGCTTTATTAGGCTTCTATTTCATTGAAATTTGAAGCAAGGATTTATGATTGTATCGCTTTGCAGCGAATATTTCTAATTTTTCTTACTTACTGCCTTCCCAGTATAAGAATAAATATTAAAACCCAAGAATTAGCGGTGCGGCGCGAAGCGCCGCACCGCGAATCGTTCACTGAAGAGGGAGTATGCATTTCAAAACCAAAATATGATTCGGCGGGCGAAGCCCGCCGAATCATATTTGGATTTTATTTAATTTGTGATCCTTAGGTGGCAGTCCTCATTGTAAAAATCGGTTTTTGAAAGTTCTTTGGAGGAGAGCTTCCAAAAATCACCAAGCCAGTTTAGGATAACTATCATATTAGTAATATATAATTTAAGTTAAATGATATAAACTAGAAAAAATAATGCGGTCAAAAATTAGTAATTCCATAGTAAACCCCATGACGATAGCGACCAAATCAACCGCAAAGATCCTGATTGTAGAAGATGAACTAGTGGCAGCTAATGCCCTTTCAGACGGGCTTACAGACATGGGATATGAGGTGGTTGAGATTGCTGATAGTAGCCATGATGCGATCGCCTTAATTCGTCGTCAAGTACCTGATGTTGTGTTGATGGATATTAAGTTGAGGGGAGAAAGCAATGGCATAGTTGCTGCCCATGAAATTCAAAAAATAGCCTCAGTACCAATTATTTATTTAACAGCTTTTAGTGATCCAGACACATTAGAACAGGCCATTTCTACCTCACCCTATGGATACCTCACCAAGCCCCTGCGGTATCCCGAAGTGAATATGGCAATTATTTTGGCATTAAAAAAATATCATGAAAATAAAATATTAAGAGAAGCTTTAGAAAAAGAGCAAGAATTACACATACTTAAATCAAGAATATTGGCAATGGCATCCCATGAATTTTCTACGCCAATGTCAGTAATTAGACTGTTGATTTGGAAGTTACAGAATTTTGAGGGTCAAATAACTAAGGAAGGACGAGCTAAAAATCTTGCCTCCATCCAATCGGCAATTAAAGATATCAATTGGCTACTTGAGGAAATAAAATTTATATCTTGTTCTGAGTCGGGAAAATTTCCATTTCATCCTGAACAGGTTGATGTTGCCACATATTGCCAACAACTAATTGAAGGATTGCAGGCAGATGACCAAATTCGTAAGTGTCGCATTAGTTTTCATAGTCATGGTCAATGTAAGTCATTGAAAATTGACAAGAAATTACTGTGGCATATCGTCATGAATCTAGTATCTAATGCGATTAAATACTCCTATGATGGCGGTACTGTAAATGTAGATTTAAAGTGTGATAAGGATCATTTAATTCTAAATATTAGTGATCATGGGATTGGTATTCCTCACGAATATTTAAATAACCTATTTCTTCCATTTTTGAGAGCTGAAAATGTTGGAAACGTGAAAGGCTTAGGAATGGGTTTATATATTGTTAAACAAGCTGTAGAGGCTCATTGCGGTAAAATCGCAGTAGAAAGTGAAGTGAATATGGGGACGAAATTCACAGTGTTTTTACCTTCTGCTTGAAGGTAAAAACATTTACCTCAGAGGAAACCAAAGCAGCTTGTTCGCCCGATTTGCAGTCGAACAAGCTGCTTTGGTATAAATTAAAATAAAGATCTGTGGCACATACTGAATATGCAACACAGGGCTTTTTCTATTTATTTAAGACAGTCTATTGAGGCTTTACTGGGCACAGATAAATTCCTAAAAGTGCCGCGAAGCAGCACTTTTAGGAATTTATCTGGGTTTATGTCGGCGCAAAGCGCTGTAATGTCGCAATACTTTAGAAATCTTAGTAATTCTGTGATGACATCTTTAAAGCAATCGGTCGGGCTAATTGTAATTTTAGGAGCTACGGCAACAGGAAAAACAAGTTTAGCGATCGCCCTTGCTAAGCACTTGAATGCACCAATTTTGAGCGCTGATTCGCGCCAAGTTTATCGTTATTTTGATATTGGTACTGCCAAGCCGACGATCGCTGAGCGCGATCGCGTCCCTCATTACTTAATCGATATTGTCGATCCCAATCAAACACTAACCTTAGCTGATTACCAAGATCATGCTCAATCTCTAATCAACAAATTTCATCAACAGGGGATTACGCCGATCTTGGTAGGTGGCTCAGGGCTTTATATTAAGGCAATTACTTCAGGGCTAAAGATCCCTAGGGTTCCGTCACAACCTGAGTTGCGATCGCAGTTTGAGGCTTTAGGGCAAAACTATTGTTATCAGTTGTTAAAACAAGTCGATCCCATTGGTGCGACCAAAATTCATGCCAATGATCAAGTTAGAACCTTGCGATCGCTGGAGGTTTTTTACGTCACGGGGCAACCATTATCAACTTTGCAGCGCGAGCAACCACCTGATTACCCGATTGTGCAAATTGGTCTAGAATGTGCCGATCTCGATAGTTACCGTCTATTAGTTAGCGATCGCACTGAAAAAATGGTCGCCCAAGGATGGCTTGATGAAATCCGTGATTTACAGAAGCGTTATGGAGAGGACTTACCACTTCTCAAAACACTGGGCTATGGCGAAATGTCAGATTATTTAGCCAACAAGATTGATCTGGAGACTGCTAAGGCTCTAACTGTTACGCATACTTGTCAGTTTGCCAAACGCCAACGCACATGGTTTCGAGGCTCTGGCAATGGCAATCTGCCAATTCATTGGCTACCGACAGGTATCAGTTGGGAACAGGCGCTAAGTATAGCTGTCGCCAGTCTTGTTATGACATAAAACCCAAAAGAGGGCGGCGGCTCGCCACCGACCTCTTTTGGATTTTGATTTGCCCTGATATAAGTGGCGAAACTGCTTCTTAAAACCAAAAAAAATTTCAAAAGGCTCGCTTTGCGAGTCTTTTGAAATTTTTTTGTACCGTAAAGCGGTCTTAAAGCCCTGCATATTAGCAAGGCTCTGAGATTACTATTACTTAATCTTGTCCATGATTGAGAAGATCGGCAAGTACATTCCGACAATAATCGAACCAACCATACCGCCAAGCACAACGATCATTAGAGGTTCCATTAAACTAGTCAGAGCCTTCACCGACTCTTCCACTTCATTTTCATAGAAATCTGCCACCTTCATTAACATCTTGTCAATTTCACCAGTTTCCTCGCCGATGCTGACCATTTGTAAAGCCATTACAGGAAATACCGCGGTTTTTTCCATGGCAGGAGCGATTTGACCGCCTTCTCTCACTGCATTTCGAGCCGAGTCAATCGCATTGGAAATCACCAAATTACCCGCAGTCTCAGCCGTAATTTCCAGAGAAGCCAAAATCGGTACACCTGCTCTCGATAGAGATCCAAAAGTCCGCGCAAATCTAGCCACTGCGGTCTTAACGACCAGATCGCCAAACAAGGGCAACTTCAAGAACACACCATCTAGATAAAGCTTGCCCGCAGGAGTTGCGTAAACTCGGTTGTAAACAAAACCAGCAGCAACAAATATCACAGGAATAATCAGAACCGATGGACTCTTTAAAAAGTTACTGATATTTACCAATATTTGCGTAAATGCTGGTAACTCACCACCCAAGCTCTTGAATACGCCATCAAATACAGGAATGATGAAAATACACATAGCAAGGAAGATCAAAACAGCGATCGAAGTAACCACAACTGGGTAAGTCATCGCCGATTTGATTTGGTTATTTAATCTTGCCGAATCTTCGAGTAGGGTCGCCAATCTTGACAACACATCATCTAACACACCACCCGTCTCACCAGCCTGCACCATCGCACAGTAGAGCTTATCAAACACCTTAGGATGCTTACGTAGGGCATCCGAAAAGTTTGTTCCCTGCTGCACATCGTCTAAAACTTCGGTTAAGGCAATCTTTAGCTTGGGGTTGGCGCATTGATCGACCATTACGCCTAAGCCGCGTACCATCGATACACCCGCGTTTACAAGAGTAGATAACTGCCTAGAAAATAGAGCCAAATCCTTAACTGTCACCTTTTGCAAAGAAAGTGACATTTTCGACATATCAAAGCCGCCCTTCACCTCCTTAATATCTTGGACAACAAATCCTTTCTGTCTCCAAGTATCACGAGCTTCCCTGACAGACTCAGCAACCATGATTTGCTGTACTGCCTTGCCTTTTATGTCCTTGAGATTTCCTTTGAACTTTGCCATGATTGCACCTCTGCAATAAAAATTATGCTCAGAAAACTATCAACCAACTATCAACTAACCACTGATAGATCGTGACTTAATCATGTCTGGCGCTCTCAAGTCTCCAGTCGCCTTACGCTTCATCACAGGAGCAGGATTAGGACCAACTACACGCAATAACTCCTCAGGTCGAGAAGTTTTGGATATCGCCGCCTCAAAGGTAATATCGCCATCCAGATACAGTTTTGCTAAGACCGACTCAAGGGTTTGCATAGACTGATTGCCACCTGTTTGAATGAAGCCATACATCTGAGCAGTTTTACCTTCACGGATCAGGTTAGAGATAGCAGGCGTAACTATCATGATTTCTTGAGCCATAACCCGTCCAAACTGTCCTGGCTGAGGGTTGTGTCGCTGGACGAGGGTTTGACTCAACACCGCAACTAGGGAGTTAGAGAGTTGAACACGAATCTGTCCCTGTTGCTCAGGCGGGAATACATCCACCATGCGATCAACGGTCTGGGAAGCAGAGCTAGTATGTAATGTTCCAAATACCAAGTGCCCAGTTTCCGCAGCAGATACAGCTAACTGTATCGTCTCCAAATCTCGCATTTCACCAACTAGGATCACGTCGGGATCTTCTCTAAGAGCAGCTCTTAAAGCATTGGCAAAGGTTTTCGTGTCTTCGCCAACTTGACGCTGGTGAATTACGCTTTTTACTGATTCGTAGACAAATTCAATCGGATCTTCAACGGTGAGAATATGCTCAGCACGGGTTTTGTTGATCGTCTGGATCATCGCGGCTAAGGTGGTCGTTTTTCCTGAACCTGTGGGGCCAGTAACTAATACTAGTCCGCGTGGCTTTTCGCTGAGTTCTCGCACAATCGGCGGCAGATTGAGATCATCCATATCAGGGATTTTGGAAGATAGTGCTCGTAAACAAGCGGCATAGGTTCCCCGATCCTTGTAGACATTGACTCGAAATCTAGCTAATCCTTTAACTCCGTAGGAACAATCTAGCTCCCAGTTTTGTTCAAGAGACTTGCGTTGATTATTGTTTAACATCGCAAAGATTAAGCGTTGACATTCCTCTGGAGACAATGGGTCGCGATCGGTGCGCGTCAGATGACCATTAATCCGAATGTAAGGGGGAAGCCCTGCGGAAATGTGTAAATCAGAGCCTTTTCGCTCTACTACTTCTTCCATCAAGTCTTCGATGATGTAGTCCATTACCATAGCGGCTTATTCTCCTAATCTAATCCTAGTTAAATGCATATTTCCCTATCTAGCTCATAAAAGCTGCGCTTGTAGCATTTATTTATTAACTTTTATTTATTAACTTTGATGTAGGAGCCAAGCCCCCACATCAAAGTTAAATTACTTTTCTAGAAAGTTCTTGGAGTGGTGCAGTAAGGACATTCAACCGTTTCAGGGGTGAGCATCGCATCACAGTTTTCACACTCTAATCCCTTGCCGCGAAGAGCCCTTTCCTCCGCCTCACGTCCTTTATCGGTATAAACAACTCTCAACACTTCATCGAGGGTAGTTGCACCTTCTCTTACTAAGTCAAAAGCATAAGCCATCAGGGTTTTCATCCCTTCTTGTACCGCAATTTCTTTAATAACTTCAGTGGTAGCACCTTTGTTAATTGCGCTTTGCAAGCGTTCGGTCATTTTCATGATTTCGTATACGCCTGCTCTACCCCGATATCCTGAGCCATTACATTTTGGACATACTCTCTGCCCAGGGATCAAGGCTTCGCGGTTAACGATGTTGGCTCGATAGAAGGTGCTTTGAAGATCGCGGCTGGGCAACCCGAAGCGATCTAGCTCTTCTTGGCTAGGATTGTAAGGAATGCGGCAGTTGTCGCAAACACGGCGCAAGAGACGCTGGGCAAGTACGCCAATGATGGCGGTACTTGCCATGAATGGCTCTACTCCCATTTCTTCAAGTCGAGCAATGCTGCTCGGTGCGTCATTGGTGTGCAATGTGGTCAATACCAAGTGCCCTGTCAGCGCCGCCTCGATCGCAGTTTTAGCCGTTTCCGCATCTCGCGTTTCACCCACCAGAATTACATCAGGGTCTTGTCGCAAGAACGCACGTAAAATACTGGCAAAAGTCATCCCCTTTTCCCGCAATACTTGACATTGCGTTAAACCAGGTAAGTTGTACTCAACAGGATCTTCGGCAGTACTGATGTTAATCCCAGGATCGTTACATTCGGCAAGGGTAGAGTAAAGAGTGGTGGTTTTACCTGAACCTGTGGGCCCTGTTACTAAGATTAGTCCAAAGGGACGCTGGGCAAAGCTTTGCATTAGAGCTAAGCTTTCGGGGTTGCTGATCAGTTTATTCAGTCCAAGTTGGGTGTTGGAGTTATCGAGAATCCGTAAAACTACTTTTTCACCGTTTTGAGTAGGACAAGTATTTACACGGAAGTCAACACGGCGACCTTGGAAGTTGCGCTTGAGTTTACCGTCTTGGGGTACGCGCTTTTCGGCGATATTCAGGTTAGAAATAATCTTGAAACGTGAAATAACGGCATTAATAATATTCTTGGGCAAGCGCTTGTTTTCACTCAAGAAGAAGTATTCACGCAATATGCCATCTTTGCGAAGACGGATACATAGGTCTTTTTCCTGTGGCTCAACGTGAATATCGGAACAGCCTTCCTTGAGCGCTCTTACTAGGATTTTGTCAACAAGGCTAATAATTGGGGCGGAGTTCTCTCCGCCGACCATTAGCTCATCGCCTTGATCAGCGTCAGAGATGTCTTCTGAGAAAACATCATCTTTAATTTGCAGATCTTCGTCACTAATCGCTCCTTCACCCTTGGAACTCTTATTGATCTGAAACTGTACTATGCCGTCAAAGACGCGATGGAAGTCTTCACGGGCGATCGTCCGCCTGATCACTGTCATATTCTTGATCAAGCGAGCTAGTTCGTTTTGAACTTTGTAAATGTCAGGCGCAACAACGGCGACTGTAATGCTATTTTCAGTTTTGGCGAGGGGCAACATCTCACAGTCACGACAACTGGCAATCGGGATGATGTTGGAGTCTAGTAACTCGCTGAGGGTTGCCATGTCGAACTTATCTATTTCGACATCGGGATCAATTGGCTCAATTCCGTAGAGAACGCGGAGTTCAAAAAGCTGTTGACGTTTATAGTAACGGGCAATGTCTGGGGCTAGTTGCTGCCCTAGGATTTGCTCTAAGACATTGAGAAACGGAATGTTCTGTTCTTGACTATCTTTGACAGCACGATCAAATTGGTCTGTAGTGGCGTGTCCTGCCTGAATTAGCTTGCTTTCAAAAGGGGACCGTCCTCCTCGTTTGGCAAGAGCTTTAGTTCGGTTTTTTAAGTTTGCGGCGGTAGTTGGTGCTTGATCTGATGTATTCATAGCCCAAGAGTTCCTAAGAGTGCATTGCCCATTAATTTGATCGCAAATTAACATAGGGCGATCATAGCTGTTTGCACAACTATATTGGGCAAAAATAGCACAAGTTTCTCATACTTTTTACAAAGTTTTTACCGATGGTTAAAAAATAAGTATGCATTTCAAAACCCAAATATGATTTGGCGGGCTAAGCCCGCTGAATCATATTTGGGTTTTATTTAATTTGCGATCTTGTAGGGACTTGCTACTCTCTTCTCACTCAAGGGTTAATGGTCGCAACGCCAACCATTAGTTTCTGGGGTTGAGATACTGCCATCTAATTTGAGGATTTTGTCCTAACATTTGCGTAATTGCGATCGCCCCTTGTTTGTTGAGATGGCTGGGATCAGAAAATAACTTAGATTGAGTCGGGATTGATTGGGATAGATCGATATAGGTAAAACCTTCGCGTCGAGATAATTCTTGCATCCGTTGATTGAAAATAGATTCAAACTTAATCCGAATAGAATCTAAATAAGTTGAATGCAATGGCATATTTACCAATAAAAGCTCAATACTATTGCGGCGGCAAAAGTCTACGATATTGGCAAAAGCATCAAATTGTGTGCCGCTAGTTTCAAAGTTTCGATAGTCGAGGTCATAGTCTCCAGATACTTGAGGATATTTCTGAAAGTAAGTATCGGGATTGAAAACCAAGTCAAAAGCTACAAAACCTTTGGGATCGATCGCCGTGATCGCCGTTGGACGAGTTGAAGCGATTAGGCTGTCACCATTGCTGAGCAAGTTTGTATTGCGATCAAAGCTTTCAACAACAGAAGTACGAATTTCTTGGCGCTTCGCGTTGGTGACAAAGATATTAGAAATAATGTTGGCGAGGGGATTAGTGATTTTTAAGTTGGGCTCTGAGGCGATCGCGGTATTATCGTTGTTATTTTTTAAACTTTTCTGTAATTGCTTATAGCCAACGGAGGCTGTAATTTCCTCGTAAGTAATGTCATTGCGTCTGCTATTAAAAGCTCTCAAACCATCAGCCCAAATAATCATGCGCGGTAGTTGTGAACGTGACAGGATTTGGGTGATTTGGAGATTAACAACTTTTGCGGTTGCACCGTCAATGCCCAGATTGAATACATTAATATTTTTGTATCCTTTAGCAGCAAGAACCTTTTCTAGAGTACGTGGTTCGATGCCGCGCAAAGCTCTGGAACTACCAACGATGATCACATCAAGCGATCGCCCCTGATTGGTGACATACCAGTCCAATAGGGTCAATTTCTCATTGAAAGTCGCAATATTAAAATTAGGCCCAGGTTTTTCAACAACAGCCTTAGAAACCAGTGAGCTAGTCGTTAAATTTAGATCAGTCATAGTCTCGGTGACTAGCGGCGGGACTGGTTCCGATTGACTCGCGTAATGGCTGAGATTTCTGTCAATGGCGATCGCGCTACCAATGCCAATCGCCAAACTAACGATGCAGGACTTAACAGACAAGTCTTTAAAGTTGGGGGAATTATCAAGACTTGGTTGCCCTAGCCAACTCAACTGCAAAAACTGCTTAGCAATATTACTAAAGACGTTTAGGCGATCAGCAAAGACAGACAAAAAGCCATAATTAGTCTCTATTTCATCAACTAGCTCTTTTTCGCTTACAAATTCACTTGCTAACTTTTGAGGCGATGCTGCTTGTTCAGGTTCACTTTCATCACTAACTAATTGATTGCCAATGGCAAGCAAATCAATTTCAAAAGACCAGTTGGCTTTTTTGGTATTAATTACACGGTTGGAAACTGTTACAGACTGAAAGTATTCCGATGATTTTAGAGTTCGCAAAGTATCTAATATTGGCAAAGCAATTTCAGCCTGCAAAACCGCTTGTCGAGTTTCACAAAGTAGATTTAAACAACTATTTTGCAATAACAGCTTTAGTTTAGCTTGGGCTAATTTATTGTCTGGAAGAAGTGTTTCCTGAAATTTCTTCAGTAATTCATTAATAATCTCAGCGGCTACGATCGCCGATTGACTGATGGGCAAATCAATTCCTAGCGCCCAAGATTTACCATGTAATTTCAGTTTGCGAATCCCTTCTGCAAATAAGACCGAACCCTCTAAATCTTGAGTACTGAGTGCAATCTCCCCTAAGATCTTTGCCGCGCAATCTGCTTGTTGCTCTTGGCTGTATAAATATAAACAATCACCCTTCTGTTTAGTTCGCGAAATTTTTAAACCTCCCAACAGCTTTTCTGGCTCTTCACAAAAAACGCTAGAAGCGGAAGTAGTCGCTAAAGAAACATTCTGAACTGCAAGATCAGGACTCGTAGATGGCGCAAATTTACGGTTACCCTCAAGTTCGCCATCAGAAACTACGCTGCTGTTGTGCGGCAATTTCTTGATCTGAAGTTCTTCCAAATCTTCTTGTTGTGAATCTGCATCTAGAGATATGGTTTTCATTGGCGATCGCGCAGTCAGCAGGTGAAAATTTTGCTACAAGATTATCATGACAGGCTGAAAACCCAAAAATTAGTTTATTGACAGCACTTTGCGCGTAGACCAAGAGATTATTCTCTCTATTTTTGATAGCAAAGCTTCGCTTTGCTATCAAAAATAGAGAGAATAATCCTACCCCGTGCTTTTGATTACTGCCTAATAAGTAGGCAAGCATAATTAAACCCAAAACCCAAAAAGCTGTAGCGCACGCTGCGCGTGCGCTACAGCTTTTTGGGTTTTAAGGTTTCTTTTGCCCACATATTTAGAGTAGTTTTACCTATATCTTTAGACATAAATTTTGATCTAAATACTAATAATCTTGCCATCTCAACATCTACCTGTATATAGAAATACCGACTGTAATCAAGAATTTGTGGCAATCTCTGATTTGACTTAGGCTTTACCGTTATTTGACACAAGGTTGTAATAAAGCCTACTCAAATTGTTGCGGGTAAACGGTAAACTTATATCAAAGCTGAAATTTAGGTTGGATTTGTGAGATCTCGGATCGAGCGAGTCTTTTCCGAAGACTGGCTAAACTACTATATCGATCTCTTTTCTGGAGCGAACTGACTGTGACTATTTACGTTGGAAATTTGTCTTATCAAGCTGCTAAGGACGACTTAACAAGCGTCTTTTCAGACTACGGCACTGTAAAGCGCGTACAACTGCCTACCGATCAAGAAACTGGTCGGGTTCGGGGCTTCGCCTTCGTGGATATGGAGGACGATGCTCAAGAAGAAGCAGCGATCGTCGCGCTAAACGAAGCTGAATGGATGGGACGAACCCTGCGCGTTAATAAGGCTAAGCCCCGTGCTGAGCGTAGTAATGATCGCCCTAGAGGTCGTGATTACGCCTAAGCCCAGTTAATGCCAAAAATCGCAGTTGTAAACGATGTCACCATTGTTTGCGACTGCGGTGGGGATAAATATGAGTAAGTATTGGCGAATTTTAAAGATTTTTTGGTCAACAGCGATCGCAGCCGAGTTGGAATATCGCATAAATTTTGCGATCGCGGCGTTAGGGAGTATTGGTGGATTAGCAGGAAGCTTGTTTGGACTCTTTTTGTTTTATCGAACTGGCTACACCTTCGCTGGTTGGCGGTGGGAAGAAGCAATGATCGTGGTGGGGATGTTCACGATTTTAGAAGGCTTTTCTAGTACCTTTCTTGCCCCTAATCTCAGCAAAGTTGTTGATCACGTTCAGAAGGGCACTTTAGATTTTGTATTATTAAAGCCAATCAATAGTCAATTTTGGTTGTCGGCGCGTACCCTATCCCCTTGGGGTATTCCTAATTTATTTTTCGGCTTTGGGCTACTACTCTACGCCAGTAGCAAGCTGAAATTGGGCATAGGTAATTATTTTGCAAGCTTAGTACCTTTAACTTTTGGCTGCGTTATTCTTTACAGCATTTGGTTTATGTTGGGTGCGACTAGCATTTGGTTTGTCAAAATTTATAATGTTACCGAAATTTTACGAGGTCTGATGGAGGCGGGGCGCTACCCAATGGCGGCTTATCCTGCTGGCTATCGTTTCTTCTTTACTTTTGTTGTACCGATCGCTTTTTTAACTACAGTCCCCGCCGAGACACTATTGGGGCGTGGTGAATTTATATGGACTTTAGGTTCGCTTGGCTTGGCGATCGCCCTGCTCTATGCATCAAATAAGTTTTGGCAGTTTGCACTTAGGTTTTACACGAGTGCATCTAGTTGAGAGATAAGGTAGTGTTTCACATTTGTCGAATCATCTTCATCCTCAAGACGTGCTAAAAGCCGATTAAATTGTCGATATACTTTAAAAATGCAGCTCTTCAATATTTTATATAAAATTCATGGTTGCTGTAACTGATCGTCTCTTAATGAGTTACGAAGAATATCTGGCTTGGGAATCAATCCAAGAAATGCGGCATGAATATGTCGATGGCGAGGTTATCGCTATGGCTAGCGGCACAAGAAACCATAATCGTGTGAGTGGCAATATTTTTAAAATATTGGATGCTGCTCTAAGCGATCGCCAATGTGAAGTTTATATCGCCGATGTCAAGGTGCAAGTCGAGCCAAATCGCAAATATTTCTATCCCGATGTCGTGGTTACTTGTGATGAACGCGATCGCGACCCACAATTAATATTATTCCCTTGCCTAATTATCGAAGTACTTTCACCATCTACAGAAGCCTACGATCGCGGCTTCAAGTTTTCGCAATATCGCCAATTTAATAGCCTTCAAGAATATGTCTTAGTCCAAATCGAACAACCAATATTAGAAGTGTTTCAGCGCAGCCAAGATGGGAAGTGGTGGTTTTCAGAATATGCACTAGGCGATCGGCTATTTCTAAAATCTTTAAACTTAGAAATTTTAGTTGACGATCTATATAAGCAAGTTCAGTTTTCTTGAGTAATTATCGTTAATTCGCCCGCTTCGCGGGCGAATTAACAACTAGTTGCCGAGTTGGCGGCGAAAATCTCTGGGGCTGAGGCGTAACGGATTTTGGGTATCCCAGATACCTAATTCTTGCAGCCTAGCTCTAGACTGCGCTTGACTGATTCTTTCGTCATACTTGGTGTTGGGCGCATAGGAATCAGCGATCGCCAAACCCTCTGATACTAGGTACTGATTGACTAACAAATTGTCTATCCAAATATAGGCAAGTAAGCGATCAGACTTATCTTTATTTTCGACATCAAACTCTAGGATTACCTTTTTTTCTTTGACCAGATCTGATAAGCGCTCACGGGCGCGATCGCCCCAAGGCGGTTGTTCTTTAAGTGGAGCGCTGATACCTAGTAAACGCACTCGCTGTATGGGCATATTCGGATTACTCGCGATCGCTGCTTCCACAGTTTGACCACTAACCACTCGATTAACCACCCATACTTCTCCATTGATCTGTTCCTGCGGTCGCATAAAAGAAATAGCTAAATTTGCGATTACCAAGAAGCTAACCAATATCAGGAGCAAATTAATCGTTCTTGATGGCGATCGACGTGCAGATTGGGAGCTTTTATCGGTTCTAGAGTTCATTTGCCGAGCTTTGCGCTTACATAAACACCACAATAGCTAAAAGTGCCGCAAAGTCATCTTTTGGCAGCGCTTTGCGTTCAAGCCCGAACTAGTAAAATTCTTGAAAGGGTCGCTTTGCGACACTTTCAAGAATTTTACTGTATTGACTATTAATCGTGATCTACAGGAAGACCAAACTGGAACCAATAGCGCTTACGCTTGGCAAAAAACTGACCAAATTGTAATTGATAGACTTCATCTTCATCTTGGGTTTCCAGATCTAGATCTGAAAGCGCATAGCCCGAACAAATTAAGGCATAACCCTCTTGCTGCAAAGACTTAGATAGCCCAATTACTTCATGCTGGTCAATTTTGCCTGAATTTACTCGCATCGCACAGGCTGTGCAGGCTCCATTGCGACAAGCAAAAGGTAGGTCAATACCTTGTTCTTCTAGAGACTCAAGAATATAGCGATCGCCTTTAATATCAGCTTCGTAGATTTGATTGGTTTGGCGATCGCGGATGCGGATATGGTAGGACATAAAAATTTAACTTTAGACGCGAGTAGGAATCATGCCTGTTTGACGCGCATAGGCAAATAAGCCGCCAGCATCAATTACAGGACGGACATCACCTAAAGATTTGAGATTAAACGTTTTACCTGTCGTCTCGTTGATAATTAGATCATTGTCAAAATCAATTGTGGCTTCTTCACCAGTTTTGAATTGTTCCATTAGACTATCAACTGATTCCCAAGGATATAGCTCGCCTGTCGCAGTACAGTTGCGGAAGAAAATTCGGGCATAGGACTGGGCGACTACAGCATCTAGTCCTGCTGCCCCAAGGGCGATCGGTGCGTGTTCGCGGGAGGAGCCGCAGCCAAAATTTTCACCCGCAATAATAATTGAATAAATAGTTTTACTTTCGCCTTCCGCAATAAAGCGATCGTAGCGATCAGGTAAGCCAATCATGGCATAGCTACCCAATTTTTCGTATTCATCGGGTTTGGATGGTACGAGGGTGAGATATTCGGCAGGGATAATTTGATCGGTGTCGATGTTGTTATCCAAGACAAATACTTTGCCTTTAATGGTCTTACTCATAGATTTAATTTGCGAAACAATAAATATATCTTGTAAAGCTACGGCGCTAAAAACTGGGAATTATTGTGTCACGGCAAAGTCGCGACACAATAATTCCCAGCTTTTAACTAATCAAAATAGAACAGTGTGACTACCTTGCGCTGTTCTTCAGCATCTTGGCAAGTCTGCAACAAGGTTTCACTACCATGAAAGGCAAAGCAAATTAGTTGTTGACATTTAGAAACGATTTCTTGATTGCACAGAGTACTAGCCTCAGCCAAAGGTAAAGAATCATTTTCGCTGTGTTCAATTAAGTGAATTACATTCTCTAGTTGTTCACGAGATTCGTAGGGCTGCCTATCAAGGCTTTGGGGCAAAATTACAGTCAGCAAATTGGGGTCAGCTCGTAAAGCTCCGCGAATTGCTGCAAAATTTGTACCTGTTGCCCCTGAGGTGATAATGCTGTTGCCAGATAAAGCCAAGGCATAGCTGAGCAATTCGATTAGCAGTTGGTGAGTTAATGGCACATGGCGGGAGCCTAAAAACGCGATCCGCTTCGAGCCTTGCTGCTGAATCGTTGCAAGCTCCTGCAAAAAGTCGTCTAACTTGGGCAGATTAATTGACTGAGTCAAACAAATCCCTCTCGATTACTACTTACTGAACGAATACATACACAATATCACCTACAGCAATGTTCGATCAAACGAAACTCAAGAGAATTTTTGAAAGCGTTGCTTCACTTCAGAAATTACCTAAAGTTCGTTGCCAATGATGATAAACGGCGACCAATAGTTGACCAATAGTAAGGATGACTAAAGCCGCTATCTTTAGAAGATGCGATCATCGCTCTTTGGGATTTCGCTAATACTTCGGCTTTGGTTAGCAGCAAATCTTGAACGGCATTATAAAAGGATTCCATTAGCGCCTGAGTGCCGCCATCGGAAACTTGCCAAAGAGAAGCGATCGCGGCTTTTGCCCCCGCGCATTCCATTTGATAGCCCAGTCTCACAAGCGCTTAAAATTACGAGATCGACATTTTGCTTTACCCACGACAAAGGCGGCATGGGTTGCAAGGTGAATAAGTAGGCAAGCATAATTAAACCCAAAACCCAAAAAGCTGTAGCGCACGCGCAGCGTGCGCTACAGCTTTTTGGGTTTTAAGGTTTCTTTTGCCCACATAATTACGTTAGGTTGCTTTAAAGCTAAGAAATAGAAATCATCATGAATACTTCCCAAAATTATGCAGCCTTAATCAGTGAGTTATGGCAACGATTGGAAGCAATCCAAAGTGAGTTTGCGCCCTGTGTTGAGCTTGCGCCAGACTTAGTTAAGGATTGGCAGCGATCGCAGGAGCAGGTTCAAATCTTTTTCCAATCTCAAATCGTAAATACCGACATAGAGATAACATCACAAGATTTATCGTTGCAAGTGGAAATAGATAAACAGCTCAAAATGTTGGGCGTAGATTTGACAATGCTGCAAACTGCTCGTAGTTCTCATACTTGGCAAAAGCGCCATCAACAAGCTTGCGATCGCTTAACTAGGTTGCATAGCTACTGCAAACCCAGAGATTAGTGGTGTAATTTAGGGCAGCGTATCCTTAGTATATCTAATAGATATTAAGATAAACATAGTAAAAACTCTATAGAATAATCGATGATCCTAGAAACAGCTTGGCTACTTCCTTGCTACGGATTGATAGGGGCAGGGCTAACACTTCCTTGGTCACTAAGGATCGTGCGGCGCACTGGCCCTCGTCCTGCCGTCTACTTAAATATGCTCATGACAGCGATCGCCCTATTGCATAGCAGTTGGCTCCTATCCTCAGTTTGGGGCGCTCCTGCTCAGCATTTTGAGTTTATTTGGTTCCAGTCCCTTGACTTGACCATTGGCTGTTCCTTAGAGATCTCCACTATCAGCGCAGGTGCATCAGTGCTGATTGCCACAATGAGCTTAATCTCACAGGTCTACGGGCTGGGATCATTAGAGACTGACTGG
Source organism: Pseudanabaenales cyanobacterium (assembly GCA_038215315.1). Taxonomy (GTDB): domain Bacteria; phylum Cyanobacteriota; class Cyanobacteriia; order Pseudanabaenales; family Pseudanabaenaceae; genus Pseudanabaena. Next base: position 3,907 of record JBBQRB010000025.1, on the reverse strand, counting down.
GCGATCGCTAGATTTTGTGCGCTAATTGGCTTTTTTGAGGCGGCGATAACAGGCATCGCTTTTAGTGACTCTCTATTCTTTAGCTACGCTTTGCTAGAAATGTTGACCCTCTCCACTTACTTGTTAGTAGGCTTTTGGTATGCACAGCCCTTAGTTGTGACGGCGGCAAGGGACGCATTTTGGACAAAGCGAGTTGGTGATTTATTCTTGTTAATGGCAGTTGTGGCTCTCGCCAATCTCACTGATAGCCTCAACTTTTCCGATCTCAAAACATGGGCAAATGCCCCAGAAACAATCGCCTATTTTGCAGAACATCAACAATTTGGCACCTTGCTAGGACTAGCTCTAATTGCGGGTCCTCTTGGTAAATGCGCTCAGTTCCCTTTGCACCTGTGGCTCGACGAAGCGATGGAAGGACCTAACCCTGCTTCGATTTTGCGAAACTCAGTTGTTGTCGGTGCGGGAGCCTATGTATTGATTAAGTTTCAGCCTGTGCTATCCCTATTTCCTGTCGCGGCTAAGGTGTCAGTGATTTTAGGCGCAGTCACCGCAATTGGCGCTTCTTTAGTGGCGATCGCTCAAATAGATATGAAACGAGCCTTGTCGCACTCCACTAGTGCCTATCTGGGCTTGGTGTTTATCGCTGTGGGAATGCAGCAATCTGACCTAGCTCTGGGACTGCTATTTAGTCATGGCATCAGCAAGTCTTTGCTTTTCCTGAGTTCGGGAGCCGTGATGATGACCACGATGACTCAAGATCTCACAGAAATGGGTGGGCTGAAAACTCGTATGCCCGCGACGATAATTGCTTTTATAATCGGTTCTCTCGGTTTAGTCGCTTTAGTTCCCTTTGGCGGATTTTGGACACTTTTGAGATGGGAAGAAACTTTTTGGAATACTGATCCTTGGCTAATTGCGATCGCCTTACTCGTCAACAGCATCACCGCCTTTGGTTTAATGCGACTCTTCGCACTAGTGTTCTTGGGTGTGCCTCAGCCCAAAACTCGCCGCACCCCTGAAGTTGGTTGGCAGGTAGCCATACCGCTAGTTTCCTTAACGATTATTACTTTGCTAGTCCCCATTCTTTTGCCATCATGGGAATTTGCTGATATTGACCTAGATACTGTCGATATCTGGGGAACTACAGCACTTGTCGCCTCTGGGTTATTAGGGTTTGGATTAGGGGCTTATGTTTACGCTAAACCTTACGAGTTGGGAAGCTCTGTGCCAATGCCACCAATGGTCACACGTCGGGCATGGAAGGCAGTACAGGACTTACTAGCCTACGACCTTTATGTGCAGACGCTTTACAAATATACTGTGGTTTTAATTGTTGGTGGCGGCTCGAAGATTTTAGCTTGGGTTGATCGATATCTAGTTGATGGTTCTGTTAATTTTGTTGGCTTCGCCTCAATCTTTAGCGGCGAGAGCTTAAAATACACGGTCACAGGGCGCTTGCAGCAATATGTTCTGACGATTGTAGTCGGATTGATTTTGATTGGCTTTGCGGCTTTTTATAGATTGAATTAGTCTCGATTTTAGATAAGTAGATAGGCATAATAAAACCCAAAAAGCTGCGGCGCTCGCACAGCGTGCGCCACAGCTTTACTGGTTTTAAGTTTTCTTTTGCGTACCTATTTACCAAATTACAAAATAATTAACCAAATTTAATATTAATTTCTTTAATAAATTATGCTTAGTATCTTAATCTGGCTGCCGATCGCTGGAGCCGTGATAGTCTCACTATTCGGCACAAAACTATTCGGCGCAATGCTTGACTCGAAGCAGTTACGCAATATTTCTATAGTAATTGCGATCGCCAACTTTGGGTGGTCACTGTTCTTATTAACTAAATTTGACATTGGCGCTTCAACAATGCAAATTAGCGAATCTCTATCATGGCTAGACCAAATTGGACTGAGCTATCGACTAGGAATTGACGGACTATCTTTTCCATTAGTTTTGTTAAATGGATTGTTACTGATCATAGCGCTGTATATCAGTGATGAAGTCCAGCGTCCGCAACTTTATTTTCCATTATTGCTATTACTGGGTGGCGGCGTTAATGGAGCATTTCTTTCTGAGAATTTATTATTATTCTTTCTGTTTTTTGAATTGGAACTAATTCCCCTCTATTTACTAATTAGTATCTGGGGTGGAGAAAGGCGTGGCTATGCAGCAACTAAGTTTTTAATCTATACCGCAATTTCAGGAGTTCTGATTCTTGCCGCATTCTTTGGGATGGCAGCTCTTGGCAGTGGCGAAGGAATTGCTTTTACTTTTAACTATCTTGACCTTGATTTAGCGTCTGTCCCCAAGAGGACGCAGGGAATTTTATTGCTGTTGTTACTGCTTGGTTTTGGCATCAAAATCCCTATTGTTCCCTTGCATACATGGCTTCCCGATGCTCACGTTGAGGCTTCCACACCAGTATCGACTCTACTCGCAGGAGTGCTACTCAAGTTAGGAACCTATGGACTACTGCGTTTTGGTTTAGGGCTACTGCCCGAAGCTTGGCAGGCGATCGCGCCATTTCTGGCGGGCTGGGCGGTGGTCAGCGTCATTTACGGCTGCTTGACGGCGATTAACCAAACTGACATGAAAAAGATGGTTGCCTATAGTTCCGTTGGTCACATGGGTTACATCCTGTTGGCTCTTGCGGCAGCAACACCCCTGTCACTGGTCGGAGCAACCTTCCAAATGGTCAGTCATGGCTTGATTTCTGCCTTGCTTTTCATTTTGGTGGGTATCGTTTATAAAAAAACAGGGACTCGCAACATTAACTCTCTCAATGGCTTACTCAATCCAGAACGAGGCTTGCCTGTTACTGGTTCGCTAATGATTCTAGCCGCGATGGCGAGCGCAGGAACCCCTGGAATGGTCGGTTTTATCGCTGAGTTCGTGATCTTCCGTAGCAGTTTTGCCGTTTTCCCTGTGCAAACTCTGCTCTGTATGATTGGTACAGGCTTAACAGCAGTTTACTTCTTGATCATGATTGATCGCGTCTTCTTCGGGCGCTTAGGTGTAGAAATAGGCGCAAACCAAGCCCTGATCAGTGAATTTCCTTTCGCTAAGTGGCAAGAAAGATTTCCTGCGATCGCCCTTGCATTGATCATCGTGTTCTTTGGACTATTACCGAACTTTGCTACGGGACTGATTGAAAATTCCGCGAAAGCGATCGCTCCTAATCAAACTAAACTAGCCAATCTCAGTGATTAAGTAGCTAGGCAAAAGAAACCTTAAAACCCAGAAAGCTGTGGCGCTCGCTGCGCGAGCGCCACAGCTTTCTGGGTTCTAGGTTTTACAGTTCGCCAAATCCCTTTTTCTTTTTCTTCTTCTTTCCATAAGCAGCGTTGCCTGATGGCGCTTGGTTGCCTCCCATACTTGGGAATCCGCCGCCACCCATATTGGGCATACCAGGGAAGTTTGGCATTTTGCCCTGTCCCATTTGCTGCATCAGCGATCGCATCTTCTGGAAATCAGCAACCAATTTCGTAACATCTTGCAGCTTATGTCCCGAACCACTAGCAATGCGTTGTTTACGGCTAGGACTCTTAGAGATCAGATCAGGATCTTTGCGCTCTTGTTTGGTCATCGAAGAAATCATCGACTCGCAGCGTTTCAATTGCTTTTCCGCTTCTTGAATTTGCGCGTCATTGATTTTCATACCAGGGAGCATTTTCAACATCCCGCCAAAAGAACCCATATTTTTCATCATGCGGGTATTCTTCAAGAAGTCGTCAAAATCAAACTTGGCGCTCATAATCTTCTCTTGAAGATTTGCTGCGTCAGTGAAGTCAATTTCTTCTTGAGCTTTCTCAACCAGAGTCAGCACATCACCCATGCCCAAAATCCGCGAAGCCATACGTTCAGGATAGAAGGGCTGCAAGGCTTCAACTTTTTCGCC
>JBBQRB010000024.1:0-22114 GCA_038215315.1 Pseudanabaenales cyanobacterium | reverse complement strand
TTTTTTTTTTTTTTTTTATCACCACCCCCCCCCATTTTTTCCTCGGGGGGGGGGGCCCCCCCCCCCCCCACCGCTAATCTTTCACTGGTAAGGGAGTAGGCGTAATAAAACCCAAAAGACTGTGGCGCACGCTCCGGGTGCGCCACAGTCTTTTGATTTTTAAGTTTTCTTTTGCCTTGCTACTTATCCAGAAAATACTGAAGCCCAAAAATCGGCATTTAGCATCGTATCAATATCACGTTTCAGGATATGTTCGATCAACCTTTTGAGCCTAGTCTCGATTTCACGTTTGTTACTGCCTGACAAACCTTCTAACTCCTCTATTAAATTTTCGATATCAAGATTGTGAAAGTCACCTGCTTTCAATTGGACGATCGCTGTTTCTAACTACAGGTCAAGATCACGATCGTACAATGAATTTTTTTTCGTAATTGCTTGAGTCATGAGAGTTGCTCCTGCGGTTACTAAGACGTATTTAAACCTTCTGGATTGGGGCAATTTTAGGATCAATAATCTTTTTGCCTTGACCAGCAAAGGCGATCGCTAAAAACATCTTGTCACCACTACCAAGCAGATTAGAAACTTGACCTTCGCCAAATTTTTCGTGGACTACGCGATCGCCAACTTGCCAATCGACACGTGGCTTAGGCTTGACCACATTTGCCTTGACTGGAGGCACAGAGCGAAGGGAACCCTTAACACTGGTAGCCTCAGCCCGTTGACTTGCTTTGCTAATAAACTTATCAATACCATGTCCCGTCAGATATTCCTTAGGTAACTCGTTTAGGAACTGGGAAGGAATCGCATATTCGCGATTGCCATAGAGACGGCGGGCTTGGGCATGGCTGAGAAATAGTTTCTCTTGGGCGCGGGTGATGCCCACATACATGAGGCGGCGTTCTTCTTCGAGAGCCATTGGATCATTGATAGAACGGAAGCTCGGAAATAGCCCTTGCTCTAAGCCGACCAAAAATACAACTGGAAACTCTAGCCCTTTGGCGGCATGAAGAGTCATCAGAGTAACTTTTTCAGCGCTTTCGTTATTGTTGTCAAGGCTAGAAGCTAGAGCCACATTGGCTAAGAAGGCATCAAGGGAAGCATCTTCATTCTCTTCGGCAAATTGAACCGCTGCGTTGTAGAGTTCTTGTAAGTTAGCAATGCGATCGTTGGCTTCATCATTACTTTGAGCTTTCAACTCATTGACATAGCCCGACTCTTCCAGAATACCTTGAATGATTTCTGCGGCAGGAGTGGTGGGAACTTTAGCTTGCCACTTTTGCATTAATTCCACAAAAGAAAGTACGCCCCTTGCCGATCGCCCTGCTAAGGTCTTGACGGTAGTTTCATCGCTGACAATTTCCCAAATTGGCACATTTAGCTCTTGGGCAGCTTGTTGGAGTTTGTCGAGGGTTGCTTTGCCAATGCTGCGTTTGGGAACGTTGATGATTCGCATTAAGCCGAGAGTGTCAGAGGGATTGGATAGCAAGCGCAAATAGGACAGAGTATCTTTGATTTCTTTGCGATCATAAAATCGCAGACCACCGACAACTTTATAGGCAATATTCCAACGCACTAACATTTCTTCAAAAGGACGCGATTGGGCGTTAGTGCGATAGAGAATGGCAAAATGTCCAAGATTTGCACTTGGAGTTTTCGACTTGACGCGGCGGATTTGCTCGATTACAAACTGGGCTTCATCAACTTCATCATCGGCGCGGAATAGTTCAATCAAGTCGCCATCGGGTCTAGTCGCTTTAAGAACCTTATCGATACGCTGTGAATTGTGATCGATTAGCTGATTGGCTAGCTCAAGAATATTGGCAACAGAGCGATAGTTCTCTTCTAACTTGATCATCGTGCCAGTATGGGCATCGGGCAGGCGATCGCCAAAAGCTTGTTGAAATTCCATTAAAATCGTGAAGTCGGCAGAACGAAAACTATAGATAGATTGATCCGCGTCACCAACCACAAAAATAGATCGATTTTCCCAAGTTGGCTTGGCATCGTTGGTGGCAAGCAATCGAATCAAATCGTATTGAGTGCGGTTAGTGTCTTGATATTCATCAACGAGAATATGTTGAAATCGATTGTGCCAATAACTGAGAACTTCAGGATTTTGTTGAAATAGTTTAACTGGCAAGAAAATTAAATCATCAAAATCAAGGGCATTATTAGTAGCTAGTTGATTTTGATAGAGGCTATAGACTTGGGCGATCGCGCGTTTACGAAATGAAGAATCATCACTCTGGACTTCATACTCCTCTGGAGTCCATCCTTTATTTTTGGCATTGCCGATCGCAAAACGTACTGATTTTGGTTCAAATTTCTTCTCATCCAAATTCAATTGATTGATCACGATGTCCTTAACCAGAGATTGAGCATCAGAATCATCAAATATAGAGAAGTTCTTTGCCCAACTTCTACCTTTGCTATCTTTGTATTTATCAATATCTAGGCGTAAAATGCGGCAACACATACTATGGAAAGTTCCCATCCATAGACCATCTTCAGCAAAACTATTGATATAGCGCTTATAGACTTTTTTGCGAAGCTTCTCTTTGTCAAAATCATCAATCTCGCTTAAATCCTTACCCAATTCCCTGAGAGCAATTTCTTGAGTTAACAGTGACTGAATTCGCTCATTCATTTCTTTGCCCGCTTTATTGGTGAAGGTCACGGCAAGAATCTGTTCTGGAGCGACTCCATGATTGAGCATTAAATTGGCAATGCGGTATGTCAAAGTCCTAGTTTTTCCAGATCCTGCGCCAGCTACCACTAGCATCGGACCATGTAGATGGCTGGCTGCTTTTTGTTGGGCTAGGTTTAGATGGTGTAAAAAGTTGGAACTCATGGGTGCAGGATGGAAAAACTTAGGTAGACTCTAATACAGTATGCCAAAAATGTTTACTTGTGATCTTTTGTGATAGTCCTAGCTTTGCGCTGACTATGGATTTGTCAAGCTCTAATTTTAATGATTAACCAGTGGATATTTACTGCACACGCCCCAATTGCTCAGCACCGTCAAATTCTTTTGCGGATCTAGATAGCGGTAATACGGTCAAGACAATCGCCCAGAAGTTCTGCATGGCTTGTGGGATGCCGTTGCTGCTAGGTAGTCGTTACATTGTGGAGAAACCGATCGCGCGGGGTGGTTTTGGGGCGACATTCTTGGCTCGCGATCGCTATACCCCTGCGATGAAGCGCTGTGTGGTCAAGCTATTGCAGCCTGTGGGTTTTACAGGTTCACAAATGGCGATCGCTAAGCAAATGTTTGAGCGCGAAGCCACGGTTTTAGAAGATTTAGGAACACATCCGCAGATCCCCGATCTGCTGGCTTATTTTGAGGTGCAGGCGGGACGGGATGAATTTTTTTATTTGGTGCAGGAATTTGTTGACGGTTTTACTTTAGAGCAAGTTATTGAGCAGCATGGGGCGATCGCGGAGGCAGATGTTTTAGAAATTATGCAGAGTTTGCTGCCTGTGTTGCAGTTCATCCATGAAAAAGGTTCAATTCATCGGGATATTAAACCTGCGAACATCATGGTACGCAAGTCAGATCAAGCTTATTTTTTGCTGGATTTTGGCGCAGTTAAGCAAGTAGCAGGTACAGCTAAAGGGCAAAAATCTACAGGCATCTTTACGCCTGGCTTTGGCGCACCCGAACAAATGCGCGGTGATACGGTTTTTCCTGCTACGGATCTATATGCGTTTGCGGTGACTTGCTTATTTTTGCTGACTGGCAAAGCCCCTGAAGAGTTATTTGATGTCAATTACAACCGATGGCAATGGGATCGCTTTGTAAAGCTCAGCGATAATCTTAATAATGTGTTACACAAGATGCTGGAGAATGCGCCTAGCGATCGCTTCGATTCGGCAGCCTCGGTTTTACAAAACCTAAGTCCAAAATCTCTACCTAGTGCTAGCAAGCAAGCGAGCAAAACCTCAACAAGTCCTCAAGCGATCTCGCAAACAAGCATTCAAGTACCCGTACCGATCGCTTCCCCTCTAGCCGTTAACGCGCCTTCAGTACCGAAAGTTAAAACACCACGCTCAACAAAAACACCTTGGCTGCTTTCAGCCAAAATATCGACGCAATTTATTGCCTCATTTTTGTTGGGAGTCGAGGCAATGCTGCTATGGCAGTTCAGCACAACAGTTGGGCTGATCTTGATCGGTGCACCCGCAAATTTAATTGCGTTTGCCGCTTTTTTAATTGTTGCGATCGGACTTAGGGTTAGTTCTATTTTCGATAATAAAGATCTATTGATATTTGTTAATTTACTAAGTTTTATCGCGATCTTAGCGGGACAGTTTTTTGCAAAGACTGCGTTTCAAAGCTTGCCACAGTGGATCGACATTGCTCAATATTGTGGTGTTGCAGGGCTTGGCGCGATCTCGTTCATGGCAGCCTTACGGCTCATATTTCAATTGCTCTATTCATTTTTATAGCTGTCGCCAGTCTTACAGCGCTTTGCGCTCAAACCCGAACCAATAAAATTTTTGAAAGGGTTGCAAAGCAGCCCTTTCAAAAATTTTATTGTGGTTCGTTTGATCGGAAATTGCTGTAAAACCCAAAAGAGGGTAGCGGCGCGAAGCGCCGCATCTCTCTAAAAGCCGAAGAGGTTGTTCTCTCGCCGAAGGCGTGAGAACAACCACTTCGGCGTGTAAGCTTTTACAAATATATATTGCAAATTGGGCAAAGTCTGCTACTGTCTGTCTTGTTAAATCCCTCGGCATTGTGGGTGAGGTTATCCGTGAGTGAGTTAAAACGTAAATCAAAGCTACGTGAAGTGGCAATTGAGTCGTTACCCGTCAATGATGACGAAGATCTCGATGCACTCTTGAGTGGCTCCATGAATAAAAGTCAGGCGATCGCCAAAAAACCGATCACGCTCGATGATTTTGACAGTCTTGACAATGGCGATATGTCTAGCGATGACTGGCTGCTGGGATTGACAAATTCAATTGAAGGATTGGAACAAGATTTAAATCAGGACGCGGCGCAAGCAAACCTAATTGCTGAACGCGATCGCTTACAAAAAGAGCTAGCCGAACTGCGATCGCAACATGAGTTTGAGGGCGAATATGTCGATCAACTCGAACAAGAAATTATTAGCATCAACACGGAACGCGATCGGTCGGTTGCTGAACTGACAAATCAAGTTGAAGCTTTACAACTGTCATTGCAGCGCCAGACCCAAAATCAATCACAAGATCCGCAGGACGACAAAGATTTAAGCGATCGCTTGGCGATCCATGTGATGCAGCTAGAAGAAGAATTTCAACATCGCCTCACAACTGCATTGGAAATCGAGTCGCAGCGAATTACTAAGCAATATTTACTGGAAATAAGTGATAAAACTGAGCTAATTAATCAACTTCAATGTCAGAATACAGCTTTAGATATCTCTCAACAAACTCTTACTTCTGAGCTAGAAAACACGCAAATTTTACTCAGAGAATCAACCAAAACCCTTGAACTCGCTCAAAAAAAGCTCTCAGAAATTAAATCTCAACGCGATCGCTTTGAAGAAGAACTAATTCAACATCTTTCTAATCAAGCTCAATTGCATCAATCTTTGCGCGGTCTAGAAAACGAATATGTCAGTGATCTCAATAAGGTACAAGAGTTAGAGCAGCAAATTGAAGATTTGCAAAATCAAGTTCTCCAAAGGGCTTCTAAATCCCTAGAGTACGAAGCTGCGATCCAGCATTGGAAAGAGCAGTCTGTACGTCATCAACACCATGCCTTGCAACTTAGCGGCGCATTGGATCGCCTTCTAGCAGAAAAGCCCATCAGACAACTTACACCAACCACAAATAATCATCAAGATAATCAGACATCTGATGAGTTGATCTCAGAGCGAGCGTACAGAGTAGCGCGATCGCCTGAGTTCTTGCCAGAGCCACCCGCTAAAGTGCCACCGCGATCGCCATTTCCTAGTTCCAAAGTTGATTTACCCGCCTTTTTGGTGAGACATCGTTAGCACGATAGAGTGCGCGGCGCGACCTCTATCTATAGCTACAGACACTTGCGCTAGGACATAAAAACCAGTAAGTGAGTGGCGGCGCGAAGCGCCGCCACTCACTTACTGGTTTTGTAACTTTGTTCGATTCGGCAATCTGACTGTAAAACAGCTACCTTTGCCCACTTCACTGACGACATTGACACTTCCACCATGTAATTCCACAAGCTTTTTTACCAAGTCTAAGCCCAAACCAGTGCCTGCATATTGTCGATTGAAGCTACTATTAATCTGAACGAAGGGCTGAAATAATCGATTAACCCCCTCTGGCGAGATCCCAATCCCTGTATCAGAGACACAAAACTGCAACTCACCTTGATCACAATATAACGGGGCTCCTGAATCCATTAACTTCGCCGTAAGGGTCACACAGCCATCGTTAGGTGTAAACTTGACCGCATTACCCAGCAAGTTGATTAGCACTTGTCTGATCCGCCGCTCATCAATAGCGATCGCGACTGGCACTTTGTCACCAATGATCAGCTTTAGTTGAATATTTTTCTGCTCCGCTAGGTGCTTCACAAAATCAAGGCTACCTTCACAGATGGCTCTAACTATTACTGGTGCAAGATCTAGGCTAAATTTTCCTGATTCGATTTTGGCTATGTCGAGAATGTCATTGATCAGATCTAAAAGATGTTGTCCACTTTTGTAAATAGTTCTTAAAGAATTTTTCTGACGTTCGTTGAGATCACCAAATACTTGATCTAGTAAACCTTCAGCAATACCTAAAACTGCGTTAAGTGGAGTTCTTAACTCATGGCTCATTATTGCTAAAAACTCATCTTTATGTCGGGTTACTCTTTCTAACTCCTGATTTGCAGTAATTAATCTTTCATTGCTCAGTGTTATGGCTTCTTCAGCTCGTTTGCGATCGCTGACATTTCTGATTAAGACCAAAACTTCATCATTACCGCAAGGGCTAATCCGCACCTCCTCATCAACCCATTTCCCATATTTGTGAAGTCTATGTTCATAAATCTGTACCTCCCCCGTAGCGAGCGCCAGTTTAGAGACTTCGATCTGTTGAGATACAATTTCAGGAGATAGAAGTTCTGAAATATGTTTAATAATTGGAACAAAAGCCTCTTGGTAAGGAATGCGCGGTAAAAAACAACTTATGCAAGTGCCATCTACCTTCAGTCGTAACAACAGGTCAGGAATAGCATTAAGTATTTCTTGCTTATGAACTTCACTTTCGGCAAGGGCGGCAGTACGTTGCTGAATCCGTGTCTCTAGCTCCTGATTAAGGCTAGACAACTGCTGTTGCGTGTTCTTTAATTCATTAATATTTTGAATGAGCGCAATGTCGTACATTGGCTGACCATGAAGATCGCGAACTATAGAAATACCAAGTAAAGCCCAAATCGTATCCCCATTCTTAGCACAGTATCTCTTCTCAATGTGATAACTATCAATTTCATTGTTAAGTAATTTTTTGTATTGATAAAGATCATTTTCTAGATCGTCAGGATGAGAGATATCCTGAAAGCACATTGTGGTTAGCTCTGCTTCCGAGTATCCCATCATTTGGCATAGGGCTTGATTAACAGCGATATGCTTGCCTTCAGTCGTGGCTAAAGAAATCCCTACTGCGGCTGTATCAAATACACTTCTAAATCGAGCTTCAGATTCTCTTAAAGCCTCTTCCGCTTGCTTGCGATCGCCAATATTCCGAATAATTGTTAGAGCTTCACGATCATTTACTTTCACAATTTGAATTTCTTCATACTGAATTTTGTCGTCAATCTGTAATTGTTGCTCAAAGGTTTGGATTTCATTGGTGGCAATCGCCTGTCGAATTGCCGCCAATTTAAGCTCAGCGAGATCTTGAGATACAACTTCAAAGATATTTTTATTAATTGGATCAAAACTAGCAGGAAGCAGGTTAGCAACATAGTTACTAGAAAAACATTCTAGATAGTTGCCATCAATGCTGACTCGATAGATTAGGTCAGGGATAGCTGTGAGAACGGCTCTTTTTTGAGCTTCAACATTATTGAGACTATCTTCAGCTAATTGATGACGCGCAAAATATATACTTTCTTTACTAACTAAACCAAGAATTTGGTTGTTATCATCAAGCACTAATAAGTACTCACACTTGTGACTCTGCAATAGATTAAGCATTGACTCAAAATCTTGAATCTGCGATCGCTTGATTGCATTGGGTGTGACATTCAGAACTTCCAACATCACATCTCCGAGACAGAGAGATTGCAGTTCTAATTGTTTCTCGATAATACAAAGTATATCTCTTTGAGAAAAAGTTCCCAATATTTGATCTTGCTCAACTACTACGAAACAGCTTGGGATTGGTGTATGTATATCTATCTTGAAAGGAGAGGTATTTCTATATTCCACTAAATTACTTTGGACTATATTTTGGATAATCCATTCAGAAACTTGATCTATCTCTGTCGTCTCGTTTAATTGATTTAAGTAATTTATGATTGCCACTGCTTCTAACACCTTAAGCTGAGGCGCAACTATTAGCGTCCAAGACGCGATCGCTAAATCAAAGTATGTGTTTTTTTCTAATAACATTGACTCAACCTTGGGTAATTAAAACAGTTCTTGCCTAGAATTCTCGCAGGTTTTTTATGAGAAATGGTAACTTCACTCTAGCTTTTACAACGCAAGGCACTGTAAAATCCTGCTAATCTACTTAAAAATCATTAAAAATGGCGATTGATTATGACTTGGTTGTGTTGGGTATGGGTAGTTACGCCCATGAGTTAGTCTTGGCGGCGACCAAGCTAGAATCGAGAGTAGCTTGGATCTGTGATCAAGATATAAGATCTACGCATCTAAACATTGCACAAACTCGTCAAGTATGCTCCATTCTTAAAAACAATCTTCAAAAATACCCCAGAGACAAGAGAAGAGAAGTTTTTTATAGGGAAATCATTCCGATTTTAAATAGATTTGATCGGCAAGAACTACTAGAAAACATCCAAATTGCTGATGTCGATGTAATATTTGGGAAATGGCAATTTCATGAATTATCTCAAAGTAAGTACAAAGATTTACCGCTTTTAGAAATTCGTGATTTTGATAAAAATAATTTTTTAGGACAATCTAACTCGCGCAAATTAAAGTCTAGAGCCTATGCGATCGCTAACGATTGTCCAAGTTCTAGTAGTAGCACCACTAATTTTGCGGATCTACCTGAGCATAACTATTTAACCGTCAATCAGCTCCTAAGTTTAGAAGATTTACCTGAGTCAGTCACTCTGATTGGTGATGATGCCTATACTTGTGAGATTGCTCAAGCGGTTAATTTCTTGGGTGTTAAAACAACTTTAATCGCTAATCATCATCACATTTTGCCAAATGTAGATGTAGCGATCGCTAGGACTCTACAAGCACAGTTGGAAATAGAAGGTATAGAAATTTACACTCAAACTAAAGTAACAGCTATAGAACCAATCGCCAACGAACGTTTAAAAATCTGGATGGATAATCAAATACTTGAATGCGATCGCTTACTTTTACCGACTAATTATAAAGTTGAGCAATTTCCTAGTCATCCTCATATATATGCTTGTAATAGCGATCTTGATGTTCAGAAAATAATCAACAAGACTTTGCAAACTAGTTTTTGGAAATCCCCAGAAAGTTCAAAAAGTAATATTAAAAATAATATTGCTTATGTCGAAACCACACCACCTATTGCTCAAGTAGGGACGATGCAAGTATTTAATTTAGATAATGTACTTGTTTTAGAAAGCTCTAGCAAACTTGGACTATGTAAAGTTATATGCGATCGCCAAGGGCATATCGTCGGTGCAAGTATGTTGGGCGATCAATCAAAATTAGTCATTGAAGCAATGAATATAGCCATGCAAGGCAAGGTCAAGGTTCAAGATATTGGTATGGAAGATCTGCAATTAAAAGAGCAATGGCAAGCAATCCAACATTCCAAACGCGATCGCTCTAGGCTGAGGGACTGGTTCACATTTCGACGAGATTGGAATATTTAAGCAGAACCCAAAAAGCTGTGGCGCACGCAGAGCGTGCGCCACAGCTTTTTGGGTTGCAACTCTCTTTAGATATTTGCTGATGCAAACTGCTGCTCTTCCTGTTGGTCACTAAATTGCTCAAAGACTTGATAGTTATCAGACTCAGTTCCACTAGTACGGCGATCGTTTTGTAAACTTAAAGCCGCTTGGATTAAACCTTGAAAAAGTGGATGAGGACGACTAGGACGAGATTGAAACTCAGGATGGAATTGAGTTGCCACAAAGTAAGGGTGATTTGGGAACTCCACAGCTTCAACCAGCCTACCATCAGGAGAAGTACCACTGATCACGTAGCCAGAGTCAATAAACTGCGATCGATAGGCATTGTTAAACTCATAGCGATGACGGTGACGCTCGTAAATCACTGATTCGTTATAAAGCCGATGCACAAGCGTATCAGGCACAAGACGGCAGGGATATAGTCCTAGACGCATTGTGCCACCGAGATTAACCACATCCTGCTGCTCAGGCAATAAATGGATCACATGATTACGAGAGTCAGGATCAAATTCTGCACTATTGGCATCAGGCATCTGTCCCACGTTTCGCGCCCAGTCGATTACCGCACATTGCATTCCCAAACATAGTCCTAAAAATGGCACCCGATGATCGCGGGCATACCGAACCGCAGCCACCTTCCCATCTACACCACGACTGCCAAAACCTCCTGGCACAACGATCGCATGGACATCTTTGAGAAACTTCTCTGCACCATAAACCTCAATGTCTTCAGAATTAATCCAACGCAAGTTGACATTACTGTTGACCGCGATCGCACCATGCTTAAGAGCTTCGATGACAGATAGATAAGCATCTGTTAAACGCACATATTTACCAACGATTGCCACTTCTACATTATGCTCAGAGCGATATAGCCTCTCGACGAGGGTTTGCCAACTGCGAAGATCGGGCTGACGTTGCTGCATTCCCAAAAGGCGCAATACTTGCTCAGCTAGTCCCTCCCGTTCCATTGCTAAAGGAACTTCGTAAATACTTTTTACATCCTGTCCTGTCATCACACATTCAGGCAAAACATTACAGAATTCAGAAATTTTATCTTTGATGTTTTGTGGCAAGGGGCGATCGCTACGGCAAACTAAAATATCTGGCTGAATTCCCACGGATTGTAATTCTTTAACAGAGTGTTGGGTGGGCTTCGTTTTCATTTCCCCTGCGGAGGCAATCCAAGGCATCAGGGTAACGTGCATATAGACTACGTTTTGGCGACCAACATCCTTACGAAATTGTCGAATTGCTTCGATAAAGGGTAGGGATTCAATATCACCGACCGTGCCGCCAATTTCCACAATTACCAGATCAGGATTGCCATTATTCGCCACCCGATGAATGCGTTCTTTAATTTCATTGGTAATATGGGGGATTACCTGCACCGTGCCGCCTTGATAGTCGCCGCGTCTTTCCTTATTGATTACACCTTGATAAATAGCTCCTGTCGTCACATTACTTAGCTTTGACATTGAAGTATCTGTAAAGCGCTCGTAATGCCCCAAGTCCAGATCTGTTTCTGCCCCATCTTCAGTCACAAAAACTTCTCCGTGCTGAAATGGACTCATTGTTCCAGGGTCAACATTGATGTAAGGATCTAGCTTTAAAATTGCGATCGAATAATTCCGAGACTTTAGTAAGCGTCCCAAGCTTGCGGCAACGATGCCTTTCCCAATACTAGAGACAACGCCACCAGTCACAAATACATACTTAGCCATAAAATTTCGTTATTAAGGTGCGTCATTAAGGTGCGTCATTAAGGTACATCGTGCAATAACACTTTGTAGCCAATGCTTAACAGAGTGATTATATAGCAGTAACTAGCGACAGTCATTTTATGTATCTATAGCCACCAATTGGTAAGGTTGTAAATCTATGGATGGATTTACTAAGCAGATAAAAAAAGAAACCTTAAAACCCAGAGAGCTGTAGCGCACGCGCAGCGTGCGCTACAGCTCTCTGGGTTTTGGGTTTTAATTATGCCTGCCTACTTAAAGTTCCTTAGCTGCATGAGGATCAGGATAGTCATCTATAGATCTATGACATTACCAACGCGCGGGTCAACCTTACATTTTTTTGCGATCGCATTAGACACATAAAAACTAAGTCTGAGATGGTCTTGATATATCTGTAAGGCTTTTAAGCTATAATGGCATAGTGTTTTTGAGTCTTTACTAACAAACACATCCTATAAACACCAGCAAGAGTGTCCTAAAAGTATTTTAAAGAAAGTATTTTAAAAGTAATCTTGCAAGCGATCTAAATTCTGGAGTTGTTTACCTTCATGCCTGAGACCATTACAGAAACTTACAATGCCAATCAGATCCAAGTACTTGAGGGCTTAGAAGCAGTTCGTAAACGACCTGGGATGTATATCGGCACAACGGGCCCCAAGGGATTACATCACCTTGTTTTTGAAGTTGTTGATAACAGTGTCGATGAAGCCCTTGCTGGACATTGCGATCGCATTTTAGTTGAGCTAATGCCCGATGGCTCTGTACAGGTTTCCGATAATGGGCGCGGCATCCCCATCGATATTCACCCCAAAACTGGCAAGTCAGCACTTGAAACTGTACTCACCGTTCTCCACGCTGGTGGTAAGTTCGGCAATGGGGGCTACAAAGTATCAGGCGGTTTGCATGGTGTCGGTATTTCTGTCGTTAACGCCCTATCAGAATGGGTGCAGGTATCGGTATGGCGCTTAGATACAGTCTATAACCAAAGATATGAGCGAGGTTTTCCTGTTAGTGACCTCATTCCTAGTAAGAGTCAGGAAGCAAGGCGTGGTACACAGGTGCGTTTCAAGCCTGATCCACAAATCTTTACAACTCAGACTGAGTTTGAATATGACATTCTCGCTAGCCGCCTCAAAGAGCTTGCCTATCTCAATGCTGGCGTAAAAATCGAATATAGCGATCGCCGAGGTGCAGAAGTCCGCACCGATATTTTTTGCTACGAAGGCGGTATTCGCGAATATGTCGCCTACATGACCCGTGAAAAAGAACCGATTCACCCTGACATTATCTATGTGAATGGTGAACGCGATAACGTAGTCGTGGAAGTTGCCCTACAATGGTGCATTGACTCTTACAACGATAATGTTTTGGGCTTTGCGAACAACATTCGCACTATTGATGGTGGAACTCACCTAGAAGGTTTAAAGACTGTTCTCACGCGCACTATGAATGCGACAGCACGAAAACTCAAAAAGCTCAAAGAGGGTGACTCCAATCTTGCTGGCGAGAATGTCCGTGAAGGTCTAACAGCAGTAATTTCGGTTAAGGTTACTGATCCAGAGTTTGAAGGTCAAACTAAAACTAAACTAGGCAATACCGAAGTACGCGGTATTGTCGATTCCTTTGTCGGTGAAGTTCTCAATGAGTATTTAGAATTCCATCCTGCTGTCGCGACTTCAATTATTGAGAAGGCGCTACAAGCATTTAACGCGGCGGAGGCGGCTCGTCGCGCTCGAGAGCTAGTCCGCCGTAAATCAGCATTAGAGTCTTCGACTTTACCCGGTAAGCTTGCCGACTGTAGTTCCCGCGATCCCAAAGAATCAGAAATCTTCATCGTTGAGGGTGATTCTGCGGGCGGAAGTGCCAAACAAGGACGCGATCGCCATTATCAGGCAATCCTGCCATTGCGCGGTAAAGTTCTCAATATTGAGAGAGCCGATGATAGCAAGATTTATAAAAACAATGAAATTCAAGCCCTGATTACTGGTTGCGGCTTGGGCATTAAAGGCGAAGACTTTAATGAGTCACAGTTGCGCTATCACAAGATTATTCTGCTTGCCGATGCTGATGTTGACGGAGCACACATTCGGACATTGTTGCTAACCTTCTTCTATCGCTACCAAAGAGAACTGCTCGATCGCGGCTTTATCTATATAGGATGTCCCCCTCTATATAAGCTGGAGCGTGGTAAAAATGCTCAGTACTGCTACACCGACCGTGACTTACAAGCAGCGATCGCTACTTTTCCCCCCAACGCCAACTACAATATTCAACGCTTTAAAGGTTTGGGCGAAATGATGCCGCAACAGCTATGGGAAACAACAATGAACCCAGCCACGCGATCGCTTAAACGTCTCACTATCGAAGATGCTGCCGAAGCTGATCGCATCTTCACAATCTTGATGGGTGATAAGGTTGCGCCGCGCCGCGAGTTTATTGAAACCTACGGTTCTAAGCTAGGGCTTGCCGATCTTGATATTTAATTTTGGTAAAGCAGTGCGGTGCGCCGTGCTGCTTTTTTACTTTAGAAACCGAAAAGAGGGACAACGTAAAGCGTTGTCCCTCTTTTCGGTTTCTAGGGTAAATAGAAATGTTGCCACAAATCAAAACCAGAAGACAAGTTGCGGCGCGAAGCGCCGCAACTTGTCTTCTGGTTTTGTGTTCTAACAAGACTGGCTACGGCTTATAGCAATGGCTATACTAATGTGATTGACAAATTCGTAAATCAGAATTAACTAATGATTGCCTATCCTCAACCTCAAAAGTCTGACCAGCTTTTTCAACCAGCTTTTCCTTGGATAATACTCACAGGGTTTGTTTTTATCATTCTTATATTTTCAGCACTAGGAGGGGCTGGAGCTAGACTAACTAACTTTTTGTATCCAATAGTTAGCTTTGCGATCGGTTATTTCTTGTATTTTCGCTATCCGATTTTATACAACGGATTTGTCTGGTGGTTATTCTTTTTGACTCCTTTTATCCGCCGCTTTTGTGATTGGCGACTCGGAGCTTATACACCTGCAAGTGGCAGTTACATATTACTTGCACCATATATAGTTGCCATGATCAGTGCCAACACAATAATTCGCAACCTACCAAAAACCCGTGAACAAGGTTCTGCACCATTTGTCTTAGCTATGGCGGCTGTCTTATATGGCTATTTTGTAGCGATCGCTAGAGACGAAAACAATGAGAACATCCTTTTAATTACCGTTGCTTTGCTAGAGTGGCTAACCCCGATTGTGTTCGGATATCACATTTACATTAACTGGAATCGATATCAGCTTTATAGCAAAAATATTCAGCGTGTGTTTCTTTGGGGAGTTCTAGTCATGGGCACTTATGGGATTTATCAATTTCTAGTTGCGCCTGAATGGGATCGTCTTTGGTTAATAGAATCTGGAATGATTAGTAGTGCAGGTAGTCCAGTGCCCTTTGGTATGCGGGTTTGGAGTACTCTCAACTCCCAAGGACCGTTCGGTGACTACATTGTTACAGGACTGCTCATACTATTAAATTGTAAAGGACCTCTGGTTGTACCAGCGGCAGCCGTAGGGGCATTGAGTTTACTGCTCAGTCTAGTGAGAACTGCTTGGATCGGCTGGATAGCAGCAATGTTGTCTTTATTAGTATCTTTATCAGTAAAACAAAAATTTCGACTATTGATTGCTCTAGTTTCTCTAGCAATAATCGTCATTCCATTGATTAATATTGAGCCATTTTCTAGTGTGATTACATCCCGCTTAGAATCTATGGTTAATTTACAGCAAGATGGTAGCGCTCGAGCACGACAATTTACATATGCTGCCATGATTGACGACGCTCTTATACAGGTTGTCGGTCTTGGAATTGGCACTGTTGATACAGATAGCGCTCTGTTAGTTCTATTTTTCAACTTAGGCTGGATCGGAGTGATTCCTTATATGGGAAGTCTTATTTTTGCGAATCTCCTGATTTTTACAGAAAGAAATAATAAGAACGACTTAATGACAGCGATCACTCGTGGTGTATTAATTAAATCATTGCTATTTTTATTAGCTAGTCCAACAATGCGCGAAGCCCAAGGAATGATTCTTTGGGGTTTTCTTGGTTTAGGATTATCTGGACGAAGCTATTATCGAAATTTTTATAAGCAGCAGCTATTATTTCTAAGTCACAGCGACTTAGATGTAGCCAATGAGGTCGCGAACGAATCTAGCACCAACTAAGGCCCCCAAAATATAGATGTCAGAGCAATTGCTAACTTAGAAATTATTACATTTGTCATAAAATCGAGAAAGTTGCGATAATCAATTCCGCTAATTATACAAACAAGGGATACTTCTTATCGTGGCGATCGCAAATCAATATGGCTACTACACCGAAAATTATCGGGAATTTGTGATTATTAAGATTTAGTTATCCTGAACCCCTATATTTTTTTGGTTTATAATCTGTTCGATCTCTTGGCAAACTTGCTCTAGAAATGGCGCATTTGACGAAACAATGTTGTTCTCTTGTTGTTCATGTTTATGATGCGGAAATGTTGATATATTTAGTTTTTGGTGGTGGGGTGCGTTATCATAACGGAAGATCAGCTGAGCGTCTTGATCTATATATTGATAGGAATATTTACCTCTATCAATTGATAACTCTACATCCACAAATTCTCGAATATGCAGGATAGTTCCATCTTGGAAATATATAATACCTCTAATAAATCCAATGTATTCGGCTCTTGCGTCTGTCTCAATTCCAAGACTCTGCGCGATCGCCAAATCTTCTAGAAAGCTTCTAATTCTAGCAAAATATTCTTCAATCAACAAATTCAATCTCCTTGACAATTGCGATTTTTTGTTGCAATTTTTCTAATGTCCATACTTCTCCTAGCCATTCGTCAAAGTCAAAGCTATGCTGTAGCTCGTCACTATTAAAAAGATTAATAAATGTTTCAGTTGACCATTGATATTTTGATTCAAAGTGTTTGAGCCGTGTTTGGGTCTTTTGTAATCCTAATTCCAGACTTTGTAACCTTTTAGCAAAGTCACTTTGAATCATCTCCTTGATCGATGCTGGATAATTTGATCGCAGTTTGATGATGTTTGTAATTTTGGTATTCATAGGTTGTGCTGTCATTCCCATTTCCTCCTTTAATCAATAAATCTTGTTTTTGTATCGATTGTTAGTCATTTTTCTCCAAACAAGCTATCTGCATTTACTCTAGATTCTTAATCAATAGATAGAGATGGATTAGTTTCTAATACTTCGTTATTTAAACCAACCTCTGATGAAGCAGGGGCAATGATACGCATATCTACATCAATAACAATCTGGTTGTTTTCAAAACTAATTTTTGCTTTTTTAACTAGTATATCTACACTTCAGAACATACACAACAAGATCGACAGATTTAGAGGATTGTGAAAGGCGATCGCATTCTCGTCGTCTTTATACCTATGCTAGAAAACTTGCGATCGCCTGTTGGTGTATTTGATGCGATCGCAAATCAATATGGCTACTACACGGAAGATTATCGGGAATTTGTGATTATTAAGATTTAGCTACAATTCCAATGCAGTCTTTAAACAGTCATTGACTTTTTGGAGGGTAGAATTAGGAAGATGCCCCAGTTTTCTGAGAATTTTATCTTTGCATACACTTCTTGTCGGATAAGCACATAGGTTATCTATGTATCTGGATCGATCGCCAGAGGAGGGTTTTCGTCCTGTCTTATGACAGCTTACCTTTGTTCAAGAGTTAGTTCGATCATTTTGGTACTCTCTGTTTCTTGAAGTTAATATTTTAAGATCTTTTCGTCACTGCTCAACCCCTACGTTTTTTTGTGATGCGTATTTGATCAAGTAAAATATAAAAGATCTCTTATCCCTAAAAAAACATGATTGCGGCTAGAGAAAACTTTCCTCAACTCACTCCCAAAGAATACTTTGCTTGGGAAGAAAAGCAACTCCATAAGCACGAATATCTCGAAGGTAAAGTTTATGCCATGAGTGGAGGCAGTATTAATCATGGACGCATAGCCATTCGATTCGCCTCCATGTTTGATTCTCACTTAGGTTCTAGCAGTTGCATCGTTGGCAACTCTGACGTTAAGGTAAAGATTGTCAAAGCCGAAAACTACACCTATCCTGATATCAGCGTCACCTGCGACGATCGCGACAAAACCAGCACTCAATATATTACCTATCCATCTCTAATTGTTGAAGTTTTATCACCTAGCACTGAAGCCTATGATCGCGGTGGAAAATTTCGACTATATGCCAATAATCCTGTATTACAAGACTACTTATTAGTTAGTTCTACTAGCATTGAGATAGACCTCTATCACAAAAAAGAGAATGGCGAATGGATAATTATCAATTACAAAGAAGGCGATATGATCGAGCTAAAAAGCATCAATCTCACTTTTGCGATCGCGCAAATTTATCGAGGACTAGTATTGACAAATGATACTGAGATTAATCAACAGAGTTGAGATCCTGTCGCTATACGTATTAGGGCAAATCAAAAACCAAAAAGTGAGTGGCGGTGCGAAGCGCCGCCACTCACTTTTTGGTTTCACGACAGTCTATGGTTCAATGATTGATAACCATCAACTATAGGAATATTTTTTATCGTGGCGATCGCAAATCAATATGGCTATTACACCGAAGACAATCGGGAATTTGTGATTACCAATCCGCGCACCCCGCGCCCTTGGTTTAACTATATGTGGAATAGCCAATACGCGGGGCTGATTTCCCATACAGGCGGCGGCTTTAGCTTTTTGGAATCACCTCGAGACAACCGCATTAGTCGGATGCGCTATAACTGTCTTCCTTGGGATCGACCTGGACGTTATGTGATGGTCAAGGATGCGACAACAGCGAAGTATTGGTCACTGAGTTGGGCTCCGACGATTGATTTGCAATATGATTTCTATGAATGCCGCCATGGTCAGGGCTACACCAAAATCACAACCGAAATCAATGGTATTCGTGGAGAGATTACCTACTTCGTTCCCAATGATATAAATGCAGAAGTATGGCGAGTGAAGTTAACTGAACTATCTGGACAAGCGCGAGATTTAGAAGTTTATTCTTTCTTAGAATTGCTGATGGGGAATGCGTTGAATGATCAAATCAATCAACCTAATGACAAGCATTTTACGGATATTCATTTTGATCAAGATTTGCAAGCCTTAGTAGCTACGCGCCGCTATTGGGTCTTGAATAAAGGGGTTTCGGTTAAACAGCCCAATATTGATTGGAAGTATCAGCTTTATTTTTCGCAAAGTTTGCCGATTTCTGGTTTTGATAGTAGTTTGGATACTTTTATCGGCAGGTGGCGCTCTGAAGGAAATCCTGTGGCTATAGAAACAGGTGTGATGCAGAATACAGAAATCACGGCGGGTGATCCTATTGTGGCTTTGCAATCGAAGATTTCTTTGAGTGCGAATAGTTCTATTGATTTTGCCGTAGTCTTAGAGATTACCCCAAAAGGAGAAAAACCATCTCTTACTCCCCTCTCCCTCAATGGGAGAGGGGCTGGGGGTGAGGGTCTTGATCGCCAATTTGAGCAACTTAAACAAAAATGGGACGCACATTTATCCTGCGTACAGGTGCAAACTCCCGATGAATCATTTAATGCGATGTTGAATGTTTGGAATCAGTATCAAGCAGCCGTTACCTTCGATATGGCGCGAAATTCTGGTTATTATCACGGGGGCTTGCTATTTGGGACAGGAATGCGCGATCGCTTCCAAGATATCCTCGGTGTGGTGATGGTCAATCCTGAACGGGTGAGAGAGAGGTTAATTAAAGCGCTCAATTTCCAATTTAAGGATGGTTCCACTTTACATAATTATTTTGTGCTGACGAATACGGGCGAACGTACTAACCATTCTGATACTCCGCTTTGGATTCCTTTTGGGATTGTCGAATATCTCAAGGAAACTGCTGATTTTTCGATTTTAGAAGAAGTAGTTCCTTACCATGACACTAGTTCGGGAACAGTTTATGAGCATTTGGTGAGGGCGATAGACTTTGCGATCGCAAATACAGGTGAGCGGGGAATGCCACGTATTTTTACCGGTGACTGGAATGATACGCTCGATCATGTTGGCTCCGAGGGTAAGGGCGAAACCACTTGGGGCGCTTTCTTTTTGGGCTATGTTTTACAAAAATCCCTGCCAATATGTGAGCATCAAGGCGATGGTCAAGCCCTCGAAAAGTTCCAAAACTTCTACGAGCATCTTCGCAAAGTCACCAATGATATCTGCTGGGATGGCGATTGGTACTTACGCGCTTTTCGTGACAATGGCGAACCAATTGGCGTGTCGGCGGCGACTCAGGGCAAAATCTTTTTAAACGCGCAATCATGGGCGTTGATTTCGGAACTTGCACCGAAGGATCGCGCTGACAAAGCGATGGCAAGCAGTCGCCAACATCTCGCCACACCTTTTGGAATGCAGATTGTCGCCCCTTCTTTTACCGAAATCGATGATACGGTTGGCTTAATTAGTCGTTGTGTGGCTGGTAAAAAAGAAAATGGCGCAGTATTTAATCATGCTTCAGCATGGTTTGTCTTAGCTTCACTTCTTAATGGTGATGTGGAATTTGGTTGGGAAATGTATCAACGGATGATGCCGATTAACTCGTCGCAAGCGACGGATCAAAAATGCGATCGCTTTGAAACTGAGCCTTATGTCTATCCTGAATATGTGACCAGTCCCGATCATGAAACTCAAGGTCAGGCAAGCCATTCATGGCTAACAGGTACGGCGGTATGGATGCTACGCATTGGAATTGATTACATCTTAGGATTTCAGCCTACTTTTGATGGCATGATTATTGATCCGAAAATCCCTGCGGAATGGTCAGGCTTTACGGCTCAGCGCAAGTTTCGCGGTAAGAAGCTCTCGCTGACTGTATCTAATCATAGTGACATCAAACAGATGACAGTCAATGGTGAGGTCGTCACAAGTAATTTCATTGATGTTAATCGGTACAAAGGTAATGAGATTGAGATCTTAGTTGAACTTTAAAGAGTTTGAGGTTCTATGTGCCAAGAATTAAGTGGCGGCGCTCTGCACCGCCACTTAATTCTTGGATTTTGTCTTCAAACAAACGGCGATCGCAATGTATTGCTCTTCTTTTAACCAAATCTTAAACAGAACTTATCTAGACCTTATTTAAGTAGCTAAGAACTAGCTCCTAATATTGAGGTGAAGCGAGAAGGAATAAATAGCCTCCATGTCAATATTTTTAAACAAGGTTGGTAGTGCTACTAGCACAACTGCCTCAGAAATTCCTGCTTTCGATCCTGCTAGTAAGCGCCTGTTCGTTGTGGCGGCTTCTACGGTCAATGTTTATACTGTCAGTAATACAGGTGGGCTAACGGCTGCTACAGACTTGGTTGTCGGTTTTACCGCACCTGCTGGAACTACGATCGCTCCAAATAGCGTAGCCGTCAAAAATGGCTTAGTTGCAGTTGCCTACGACGTTCGCGATACTTCACCTCCCAACACCATTCAAAGGGGGCGAGTTAGCTTCTTTAGAGCTGCTGATGGTGTATTTCTTAACTCTGTTGAAGTTGGCTTCTTGCCAGATATGCTCACCTTTACCCCAGATGGGAATAAGGTTTTGGTTGCCAATGAAGGCGAACCTAATGAAGATTATTCCAATGATCCTGTAGGGTCGGTCAGCGTCATCACAATTAATGGTGTTGACTTGGCAGGTGGCACGATCAACGCTACTGTCCAAGAGGCTGGCTTCACTAGCTTCAACTCTCAAATCGATCAACTTAAAACCGACGGCGTGAGACTGATTGGTCCCAGTGGCACAACAGTTGCCCAAGATGTTGAGCCTGAGTATATTGCCGTTTCTGCTGATGGTTTGACTGCTGCTGTGACATTGCAAGAAAATAATGCGATCGCCTTTCTAGATATAGCTACAGCTACAATCACTAGTATTAAGCCTTTAGGATTGAAAGACTTTAGCCTCACTGGTAATGGACTCGATGCTAGCGATCGCGATGTAAATGGTACATCAGGCGGCGGCGGTAAAATCAATATTATCAACCAGCCTGTATTTGGTGCATACCAGCCTGATGCAATTTCTAGCTTTGTTTCTGGTGGTCAGACCTTCTACGTGATCGCCAATGAAGGTGATGCTCGTGTACGTCCGAATGCTGATGGCATAATTACTGGGCAAGATGAAGGCGGTATCTTTAACGAAGAAGTTCGCGTTGGTAGTAGCAGCTATGTCCTCGATCCGACTATCTTCCCTAATGCTGCGGATCTGAAGCTCAATCAAAATCTTGGTCGTCTCACAGTTAGTAATAA
>JBBQRB010000023.1:0-22130 GCA_038215315.1 Pseudanabaenales cyanobacterium | reverse complement strand
TGGGGGCTTTCGCAAAAATAAAAAAAAATACTTACCCCCTTTCCTTTTATTTTTTTGCGGGGCGGCGGTTTGCGCCGCACCGCTAATTCTTGGTTTTTAAATGCGTATTTTTATACTGGGAAGGGGGTATGAAGTACGGATCTGATCATAGACTCGGTATAGCAACCAATTTTTGATGACGCAACAAAGTTGCGTCATCAAAAATTGGACTTTTTAGCTTTTCTCTCCTAATTATGAATGGGTTAGGGCAAAAGCAAAACTCAAGAATTAGTTGGCAGTGTTTTGCGCTGCAACCCAAATGACAGTAAATAATTTAAAAGCGTTGCCAAGCAACACTTTTAAATTATTTACTGTAGTTTGGTTACTCAGAAATTGCTATATGGCTGTCGCCAGTTTAAAACCGAAAAAGGGAGGCGGCGCTTCGCGCCGCCTCTCTCTTTTGGGTTTTAGACTGGCGACAGCTATATGTACTGGTACACTTGGCAATAGCTGAAGATAATTTAGAGACAGTATGCGGCGATTGATCGGAATTTTTTTAATCGGGATGTTGAGCTTCCTGACTGCCAAGAGTCTTAGCGCTCAAACCCCAGCTCAAGAATTTATACCCCCCACAGGGCTACACCTTACCTATCCAGCTTTACAGCATCGGACAACTAGCGATCGCCTATTTTTTATTGGTACTGCACCTAAAGCTGGCAATGTGAGCATCAATGGTAAGCCAATCCAGCGTAGTAATGCAGGACATTTTGCGCCTAGCTTACCACTGCAATTAGGAGAAAATAATTTCCGTATTGAATATGCTGATGGGGCAGGCGATCGCCGTAATCAAGAACAGATTAATGTCAAAGTAATCCGAGAATCCCGTATTGCCATTCCGCCGACAGAATTTGGCTTTATTGAAGATTCATTATTTCCTACTGTTGACATTGCTAGACAACCCAACGAGAGAATTTGTTTTGATGCGATCGCCACGCCTAAAACTGAAGTTTTTGTTAGAGTTGGCGATCAAAAAATCACAATGTTGCCACGTCGTCGCAATATCCAACTTCCACCTAACTCATCAGTACTAACAGGCGACAATACAGCCAATGCTGAGTCACCTTCAGGCTATTTTCGCGGTTGCACCACTTTTGAAGTTGCAGGACAATTAGGTAAACCTGAATATGAGATGCGACTAGGCGATCGCCTAGTCAAGCAAGAAGCAAAAGGTAAATTAGAAATCTTATCCGCCAAAAAGCTACAGATTGCCCATGTTACAGCGATCGCAGCTGACGCTCGGACGGGCGCAAGTACCGACTTCTCACGACTAACGCCTTTACCCCAAGGTACAAAATCCCTAGTTACGGGCAAACAAGGAAATTGGCTTAGGTTTGACTATGGTGGCTGGGTCAGAGATAGCCTTACCAAAATCGAAGAAGCAGAAACTCTTCCCAAATCAATTGTGCGTAGTGTCAATACCAAGCGAATTGCGAATTCTCTTAATAACATTTGGACAGAAATTAAAATTCCCCTTGAAGTTCCTGTTCCGATTTCCATTGTTCAAGGCGATCGCCTGTTTACGCTGACACTTCACAATGTCACATCTCAAACGGATACTATTTCTATCGATCCAGACTCGATCATTAACAAAATAGATTGGGAACAAGCAGATCCCGATAAGCTGATTTATAAAATCCATCTTAAACCCAAGCAGCAGTGGGGATATAAGGTTCGCTATCAGGGGACAAATTTAATTGTTTCCCTCAAACATCCACCTCAAGTTTCTAATCAGGCTGCATCAAAAACACCATCTTTAACATCATCTTTGCAAGGAACCAAAATCTTACTTGATGCAGGGCATGGCAGCAAGGAAGATTTAGGCTCGCGCGGCCCCACGGGCTATCCTGAAAAGGATGTCACCTTGATTACTTCCAAACTATTAGAAACAGAACTGCGATCGCGTGGTGCTAAAGTAATCATGACTCGCACAGATGACTCAGATGTGTTGCTTGAGCCAAGGGTTGAAATGATTAATCAAGAAGAACCCACTCTGGCGATCAGTATTCATTACAATGCTTTGCCAGACAATGGTGATGCGATCAATACTTCGGGAGTTGGCGCTTTTTGGTACAACCCACAAGCTCAAAATTTTGCTAGTTTCATTAACACTTATCTAGTCCGAAAGTTGAATCGCAAAGACTATGGAATTTTCTGGAATAATCTTGCTCTCGCCCGACCTACGGTAGCTCCATCGGTTCTTTTAGAGTTAGGTTTTATGATCAATCCTGTTGAATTTGAATGGATTATCGATCCACAACAGCAAAAGCTACTTGCCAAGACTTTAGCTGACGGTATTACCGAGTGGATTCTCAATGCTGCTAACTGATATTCTCAATTTTTGGTCTGTCTTCCATTTTGGAGATCTCGTAAACGCTTACATTCCACTCATCTTATGGACAGGTGTTGGACTAGTTATTTCGAGATTTGCCCCTGCTAATCTCTCTAAGTTTTTAGGCATAGGACTTTATTGGGTAGGTGTGCCATTGCAGCTATTTGTTTTGGCGAGACATACTGAGTTCTCAGATACACCTTATATCCCCTATGTGGCGATCGCTGCTTTGATTCTCAGTTGGTTACTTGCTCTCATTGGCTGGCAATTTGTTAAGCAGGAAGATAGCGATCGCTCCAGTTTAGGCAGCTTTATCTTGGCAACAATGCTTGGTAACACAGGTTTTGTGGGCTTAACACTAACTAATTCTTTGACCAGTTCCACCTATACCGATTGGGCAGTTTTATATAGTATCGCCAGTAACGTTGCTGGCAACTACGGAATTGCGGTATTTATCGCCAGTTACTTCGGAAAGAGTGACGTAAAGCCGCCTTGGTGGAAGCTATTACTCAATGTGATCAGTGTGCCAAGCCTATGGGCTTTTGCGATCGGCTGGTATACGCGCCCGATTGAGTTGCCTCCATCTATTGAGTCGGCTCTAGATACGGGCATCTGGATTACGATCGCTTTTGCCCTATCTCTAGTCGGTTTGCGTCTTGGTAAAATCGAGAAATGGGAAAGCCTTAAACCTGCGGCGATCGCCGCAGGTTTAAGGGTCGGACTTGTGCCATTGGCGATCGGCTTGGGAGCAACAGCTTTTGGTTTGAGAGATGATCCCCGCTTGATATTAACTTTGATGTCTGGTACACCAACGGGTTTGTCTGTGCTGATTTTGGCAGAAGTATACAACCTAGATCGCGATTTGCTAATTAGCACGATCGCCCTTTCCTTCGTTGGGCTAATTTTCACTTTACCGATCTGGATTATTTGCTTTAGCTAATCAAGAGCGTAAAGCGCTGTAAAACCCAAGAATTAGTGGCGGCGCGAAGCGCCACTAATCTTTCACTGGGAAGGGAGGAGGCTTTAAAGGGTACAGATAAATTTGTAAAAGCACAAAGCGCTGTAGCTATATAAAAGTTATATTATTAGAGATGTCGCCCCTGATTCGCAATGTTTCCTTTACATGATGATAATCCGACCCGAGATACTTCAATCATTGTCTATGCCCTAATTCTGATTAACATTTTGATCTTTGGCTATCAGGTTAGTTTGCCAAACTTTCAATTACTACAGTGGCTAAATGGTTGGGCAGTAATTCCCCAAGATTTGCTAGCAAATCCTGCAAAGTTGTCATTCACACTTATCTCATCACAATTTATCCACGCCAATATTTTCCACTTAGTTGGGAATATGTGGTTTCTCTATCTATTTGGCAACAATATTGAAGACCAACTTGGACATTGGAAGTTTTTACTTTTTTATCTAGTCTGTGGAGCGATCGCGGCGGGAGTCCATGTGATGTCAGCCCCCATGTCAGCTATCAAGATGGTTGGTGCAAGTGGCGCAATATCAGGGGTAATGGGCGCATATTTAATTAGATTTCCTCGCGCCAGAATCTTGAGCTTGGTGTTTTTAGGAATCTTCATCACTGCCATACCTATTCCTGCGGCGGTTTTTTTGGGACTATGGATTGCTGGTCAAACTGTCTACGCGGCTATGGCTAATCCCGATTTACCAGGAGTTGCTTACCTTGCCCATGTCAGCGGTTTTATTGCAGGCGCGATCGCTATATTTTTAATTTCAAAGCTTTCTCGAAAGGTCTAAAGCCAAACTAGTCAATAAAACCCAAAAAGCTGTGGCATACGCCACAGCTTTTTGGGTTTTATTGACCTAAAAATTAAGCAGCTTCTTCTTCGTCACCAGTAACGATTTCTTCAGCTTCAGCCATTGCTTCTACATCTTCAGGAGCAATTTCATACTCGATATCTTCTATATCGCCATGACGACCTTCGTAGATCGCATCTGCAAGTTTACCAACGATCAACTTGATCGAGCGAATCGCGTCATCGTTAGCAGGAATACCGATGTCAACGCTATCAGGGTCGCAGTTGGTATCTAGCAAAGAAACGATGGGAATCTTCAACTTTTGGCATTCCTGTACCGCGTTGTATTCGCGCTTGTGATCAACCACGATCACGATGTCGGGTGGCTTACGCATCAGCTTGATCCCGCCAAGATACTTGCGGAGCTTTTCCATCTCGCGGCGGAGAGTAGATGCTTCCTTCTTGGGCAAGCGATCAAGTGCGCCGCTTTCGTCACGACGCTCAAGATCCTTGAGGCGATCGACACGGGTTTTGATCGTTGTCCAGTTGGTGAGCATTCCGCCCAACCAGCGCTGATTGATGTAGTAGCTACCGCAACGGGCGGCTTCTTGAGCAATCAGACCAGCAGCTTGACGCTTGGTTCCCACGAATAGTACTTTTTTACCTTGTTCAGAAGCTTGGCGCAAATAAGCATAAGCTTCTTCGAGGTACTGTGCAGTTTGCACAAGGTCGATGATATGAACACCATTACGCTCAGTAAAGATGTAAGGCTCCATCTTGGGGTTCCAGCGACGGGTCTGATGCCCGAAGTGAACTCCTGACTCTAGCAATTGGGCTAGGGTTACGACTCCCATTTAAATTTTCTCCTGTGTTCGGGTTTATCTTTGCGCCTGAGATGGAATCTAGTAGTTACAAGTAACTTTAGACACCCGAAACCTCAAGCGTGTGTTTTTTAAGGGCTTATCTAGGATACAGCGCTTTGCGCTTTTTTAAAAGCCAAGGAGCAACCCAAAATATGATTCGGCGGGCTTCGCCCGTCGAATCATATTTGCATTTTAAGCAAGGCAAAAAGCTGTGGCGCACGCTGCGCGTGCGCCACAGCTTTTTGAGTTTTATAACGGCGCAAAGCGCTGTATCAATAAAATAATAATTTTCGAGAAATCGTAGCAATCACAGCCGTAGCACATACGACCAAAAGCTGTCCAGAAATAACTTGCACTGAATATTGCCAAAAGAGAGTTTGAAAATTACTGAAGTTGGATAGCTGAACTGCCGCTAGATAAGTAATGCCAACTAAGTGAATAGCTAATAGTCCGCCAAAACAGCTTATCGCCATCCGCTCTAGGCTCGGAGGTCTTAAAAATGCGAGAAATCCGCACAGCCAAGCCCCAGGCAGAAACCCTAACAAATACCCAAAGGCAGGCGATCGCAAGTAACTAAGCCCTCCACCTTGATAAAACACGCCAAATCCACTCAATCCCAAGGTAATGTAAGCAATTTGCGATAGCAGAGCCGCATTGCGACCACCAAGGCAACCTGTTAACAAAACTGCACCAATTTGCATTGTCACGCTTATAGACTCGATCGCAACTTTATTCTCTCCATTTGTAAGAGATGGCAGGATTACGGATGGTTGAATAAAGGTGCTAGCAATAGTTAGCAACAGCCCAGATAAAGCCCACATTAGCTGTAACGTTTTTGGCACAAGCTACCCAGTCAAGAAAATAAATCCAATATAAAATCCTACATGAATTTAGGAGCAACTCTACCTATTGACCAAACGCCACGATCGCATTCTGACCACCAAATCCAAAACTAAAGCTAAGTGCTGAACTTAAATTTGGCGATCGCTCAGCCTGCCGCACAATATTCAAATCAAATTCAGGAGTCTGCAACCCCACACAGGGAGGCAATACGCGATCGCGCAGTGCCAGTAGGCAAAAGGCGGCTTCGATCATTCCTGTTGCTCCCAATGTATGCCCTGTCGCTCCTTTTGTGCCACTAACTGCTGTCTGCGGAAAAATATCAGCGATCAAGCTTGCTTCGCGGGCATCATTCATTGACGTAGCGGTTCCATGAATATTGATATAACCAATATCAGTCATATCTAAATGGGATCGTTTTAAACAATCTAGAATCGCTTTTCTAGCGCTGTAATGATCGGGACTGGGGCTAGTCGGATGGTAGGCATCATTGGTAATCCCCCAGCCTAAGACTTTGCCATAGATTTTTACGCCTCGCTGCTTGGCTGAAGCGAGGGATTCCAAGACCAGAGTTGCCGAGCCTTCGCCGAGGGCAAATCCTTGCCGTTCTTGGCTGAGAGGGTATACACCCGATCTTGCTAGTACGTTGATTTTCTGAAATCCTGCGATCGTTAATGGCGTAATCGCGGCATCAGTTGCACCTGCGATCGCCAAATCACACTGTCCTGATCGAATGAGTTCACTAGCTTGGGCGATCGCCCAGTTTGCAGTGGCACAGGCTGCCATCGGCGCAAGAACGGGAGCTTGAGTTTTTAGTAATTTAGCAATCTGAGCAGATAGAGAAGCGGGTTGACAGTTCCACCAATCATTCAATGACCAATTTTGTTTGGACTGCGCTAGAAGTAGTTCCAATTCTCGCTGATTACTTCGACTAGAGCCAATCACGACCCCACAGTTAGTCAATGGAATTTGTAAACAAGCATCAGCGATCGCCTCAAAAGTTGCAATCTTCAGTAACTGCTGCGATCTAGATAGAGACTCATCTTCTGAAATATTAATCTGAGCGATGGGAAGTTGTAATTGATGATTAAACTTGATCCCTGATTTACCCGCTAAAAGTCTTTGCCATGTAGCTTCGCGATCATGGGCGATCGCCGTGATCATGCCAATCCCTGTGACCACAACTGTTGTGTTCAGCATGGTTACATCCATAGGATTACAGCAATATAGATGTTAAGTAGGTACGCTAAAAAAACTTAAAACCCAAAAAGCTGTGGCGCACGCTGCGTGTGCGCCACAGCTTTTTGGGTTTTGGTTTTTATTTTGCCTATCTACTTAGTGTAGAACCTTTAACAAGTATAGTTTTAAGGAAACCATCGTGGTGATGTTCCGAAAATTGGCAGTACTTCAGGCTGAGGTAAAAAGTTACTTTGATCGTTCTTGATTGGTAACACAATCAACTGAGTTGAGACTTGGGGCGATCGCAAAGTTCGCGAACCTTGAGCAGAGTCGTCAGGAGTTGAAGAACTAGCAGATGGCTCTGCGTTGGGAATGGCTGAATTAAGTAAAATTGACTGCCCATCTGGAGCAACTTTAAATTGAATTTCGCGTTGTGGAGGTAGCTCTAAAAGTCTTTGCAATTGAGCCGATTCCAAATTAATGGCAGCAAGATAAGGCTTTTCAAGAAATATATTTTTAGCCATATCCTGCTCGACATCAGTTAACAAACAGTAGAGAGTCTGCTCTTGAGGATCAAACTGAGCGCCCAAAATAGAACCATTAATCTTCGTAAGTTCTTTCTGTAAGCCCTGATTATTCACGAGATAAAGCGATCGCGTGTAATCTTTGTTGAACTTGATCGTAGCGGCTTTAATGCCACTTCGACCAAAGCTCAAGACAGTTCCAAACCTTGGCAAAAAATCTAGAGGCGCAGCTTGAGACTCAAGGGGCAGAATCGCGACCCCTTCCCCCTGAGCGATCGCTACTGCAGAACTGTCAGGAGTGAACATAAAATCACCGCCTGGTTGATTTTCTAAAGGCTTAGGCGATTGATTTCCTTGAATTAACCAAAGTCCATAGAGTCCGATTTGCTGGCGGCTGAGGCGTTGTACTAAGATATTTCTTCCATCTGAGGAAAGATCAAATTTAAAGTTTTGGAAATCTTCATTGCCAAGTATGGTTTGTAGCTGTGGAACCTTGGTTAGCTTATCTTCCGCATCAATTCCTGTCGTTACTGTATAAAGTTTTTGATCTATCAAGCTTTGATCTGAGGCATTAATCGCTCCAAATAAAATCTTTTGGCGATCGGGATAAATCCGAAAGTCTAAAACCTTTAGTTCGGCAGGCGTTAAGATCTTCCTCTCTTTTTTTTGTGGGTCGTAAATAATTAGCCGCCCCTGTTCTTCAGCCTGTAAGCCGATGTAAGCAAGATAAGGGTTAGGCGTGGAGAAGCTCCCCACAAAAGGCGCAACTGGTTTTTTCTTGCTAATTTCACTAGAAAAGCGATCGTATGCATCTTCTAACTTAACTGTATAGGATTTGCCATAGATGGCTGGAGCTAAGGGCGTATAAGACATTCGCCGCGATGACCAACTAATCTTGCCCGCCAGTGGAGGCTCAAACTTGAGATTCTTTTCCACACTGTCACGATCCATCGGGCGATTGAAAGTTAGTGCAAAGGATATATTGGTTGCATCAATTTTCTGTCCCTGCCAGCTAAAATCTCGAACCTGTGGCGCAGTGCGATCGCCAGCCCACAAAAGTACTGCGATCATCACGCTCAATACAACAATTACACCAATGGCATAGCGATCAATTGGTTGAGAAAATAATTTAAGTCGAGGACTAGATTGCATCACAAGTCAATTTTATTTAAATACAGCAAAAACATATTGAGATACAGCCTGTTAAGGGTTTCTTAGTTTTTAGGAAAGTACAAGGCGCTGTAATTCCTTTTAAAACCGCATTTGATGATTTTAATTTAAAACCAGAGCTTATTGCCCTTTTCTAACTGTCAACCTGCGATCAACGTCAAAATTAAAACCAAAAAATTGAGTGGAGTCGCAGATACTCCCTTCCCAGTATAAGAATAAATATTAAAACCCAAGAATTAGCGGTGCGGCGCTTCGCGCCGTTAATCTTTCACTGGGAAGGGAGTAGCCTCCACTCAATTTTTGGGTTTACGTCCTGAAAAATCAGATCCTTTATTTTTCTGTGGGTGCGTTTGGAGGTGAAAAGCGAGAGTTTGATATCTCAATTAATTTATCAATTGAAGTTTCAGCCAGAAGCTTGCGAGCTTTGGCTAAATATTCTAAGTTTGGGCATTGATCACCAAGGACACAGCCGTTGGTACATTCTTCTTTGCAGTTGACTTGGCGAGACATATTTTTTTGACCATTGTTTGTAAACTAAACTAAATTTACTACAACGGCTTCGCAATTCTCATTACGAAAAAGTCAAAATCGATAGGTATAAAATCTTTGCTATATTTCCCATGAAACCCTGTGAATATTGTTTTGATTTAAGCTCAATCCGTTATCGCATCCAACATAATGCAACTAAATCTTGGGCGCTAGTTTGTCCAATATGTTGGCAAAAGCTCGCTCAAGCTAATTCTTACTATCGTTATGGTGGAACTTGGAAAGCTAAAAAATAGAAATAAAAAAGCAGCGCCTAGATCTGCTCTTTTATTTCTATTTTTTAATATGCGGTCAGAGAGACTCGAACTCTCACAGCTTTCGCCACCACCACCTCAAGATGGCGTGTCTACCATTCCACCATGACCGCTCTTAATTTAAGTGCTTTACAATATTACAGCAATGAAGTAATTGTGCAACATTTCTATAAAAGCAATTTTGTGAAAGCCTGTCAAAGTCGAAAGGTCTTATCGCTATAGGCACTTGCGCATTAGGACATAAAAACCAGAAGAGAGTTACGGCGCTTTGCGCCGTAACTCTCTTCTGGTTTTTGCTCTGCTCTAGTACACTTGGCGACAGCTATATAATAAAAATTGTTGGCAGTAATTTAGTCAAATAATGGAACCGCAAACTTCAGGGCTTGAGACATCTTCAGAAAACAACTTGCCGAACCTATCCAAGCAAAAATATGCATCTTGGAAACGACCTCTGTTGATCACAGGAATTGCGATCGCTAGTCTATATGGCTCAGCTTGTGCTGCTCTATGGGTAGGGCAAACGCGGTTATTATTTTCACCAACAAGAGAAATTACAACCACACCAGCCAAGTTTAACGCCAAGTATGAGGAAGTTCTAATTCCTGTTAACAATGCTGATGGCTCCACGGAAAATATTCATGGTTGGTGGTTGCTCAATCCTGAAAATCAAAATTTACCGATGGGCGATCGCAAGGCGATTTTGTACTTGCATGGCAATGCTAAAAATATTGGAGCAAACGCAAAACACGCTAATCGCCTTAAGGGGTTAGGGTTTTCGGTTTTGCTAATCGACTATCGTGGCTTTGGCAAGAGTGAGGGGGGATTTCCATCGGAAGCGAGTGTTTATACAGATGCCCAGACTGCTTGGGACTATTTGATTGCGGAGGGTTTTAAACCAGAGCAAATATTGGTTTATGGGCATTCTATGGGTGGAGCGATCGCTATTGATTTAGCAACCAAGCGCCCTGTCACTAAAGGCATGGTACTAGATGCCACATTTACCTCAGTTAAAGAGATGGCAAGCCTTGAGCCTAAATATCGAGTCTTTCCCATCGATATGCTGATTCACCAGCGTTTTGATTCGATCAAAAAAGTGCGATCGTTAAAGGCTCCCGTTCTCTATATTCACGGCTCTGCGGATGAACTTATTCCTGCGGCGATGTCTCAGCAATTGCTAGAGGCGACCCCAACCAGAAAAGCGATCGTGTTAATTGCCAACGCAGGGCATAACAATACGGCTTCGACTAATGAGCCTCTGTACTTAGGTTCGATCCGAAGTTTTTTTAAGCTGTAGCTTCAAAACCCAAAAGAGGGCGGCGGCGCGGTGCACTGCTACCCTATTAACGAACCAGTAAAATTTTGGAAAGGGTTGCTTCGCAACCCTTTCCAAAATTTTATTGGTTCGGGTTTGAGCGCAAAGCGCTATGTGTCTTAAATAAAACTGGCAACAACTATAAAACGACAATTTCACGCTCAATCGTTGATTGGACTTCACAAAACTTATCGTTAGTTTTAGGTTGAAATGCTTGCAAATGCGGCATTTTCTGATGAGATAGAGTTAGATTTATAAGTTAGAAGCCCCTATACTGGGTAGATATTATTTCGACTTTTTACATAACCATTTAAAGATCAATAAGGCAGACCCATGAGCGTAACAGCGTCAAGTGGTGCAGTAAATGCCCGCCCTAGTCTATATCAGACCGCTATATCTTCCACAGTTTTACAGATCGAGCAGCAAGATCGTTTCGCTACTCGTAGCGAACTAGAAGACTTATCTACCTATTTTCAATCTGGTCAAAAACGGATTGAAATTGCCGCGATTATTACTCAAAATTCAGAAAACATTGTTTCTAAGGCTGCCAGCCGTATTTTTACAGGTGGCTCCGCGATGGCATTTTTGGAAAGACCTAAGAGCGGTGAAACCCTTGAGGTAGATCGCGCTGGTCGCTTGGTTGACATCAAGCGCGGCATGGAATTGGGTACAACCATTTATGCCGAAGCGATTGGCGAAGGTGGTCTCTTGGGCGCTATTAAGGGATTTTTTGCCAACACAGGCATTACAGGAGTAATTGACGCTGTTCCTGTCAATTTCCGCCCTATTAATATCTCTCGTTATGGCGCTGATCGGATGAAGAAGTCCCTACGGGACTTGTCATGGTTTTTGCGCTATGCCACTTATGCGATCGTCGCTGGTGATCCCAATATCTTGGCGCAAAACGTGCGTGGCTTACGTGAAATCATTGAAGCTGCTTGCTCCACTGATGCCACCATTGTGGCTTTGCAAACTATGAAGCAAGCGGCAGTTAGCTATTTCCTTAGCGATCCTGCGGCGATCGAAATCATCAAGCAATATATGGATGTGGCGATCGCTGAATTTAAAGCGCCCACGCCATCACCCAAAGTCCGTCAGCGCAATTCTCCTGATCTTCAGGGTCTTGCCTTGCCTCAGACTTACTACAACACTGCCGAGCGTCGTCCAAAATTCACCCTACGAGCTGGCTCTACTACTTCTGAGAAAAATGAAGTCGTTAAAGCGGCGTATCGTCAAGTCTTTGAGCGCGATATTGCCTTTGGTTACAGCCAAGGTATCTCTGACCTTGACTCGAAGGTAAAAAATGGCGAAATCTCGGTACGTGAATTTGTGCGCCGCTTAGGTCTATCTCCTTTATACCGCGATCAATTCTTCCTACCTTTCATTAATTCTCGTGCTGTGGAATTAGCCTTCAAGCATTTCCTTGGGCGCTCTCCTGAAAGCCGTGAAGAACTTGCCGCTTACTTTGCGATCGTCTCTAAGGGTGGTTTGGCGGCTCTAGTCAATGCTCTAGTTAACTGTAGAGAATACAGCGACTACTTCGGTGAAGAAACTGTCCCTTATCTGCGTGGACTAGGACAAGAAGCGCAAACTGCTCGTAACTGGGGCGCACAGTTTGACCTGTTTAACTACTCTGCTCCGTTCCGTAAGGTTCCCCAGTTTATTACCCTATTTGCTTCCTACAATCAGCCTCTGCCCGATCAGCATGTTTACGGTGCGGGTAATGATCCTTTGGAAATCAAGTTTGGCGCGATCTTCCCCAAAGAAACCCGCAATCCAAACGCTTCACCTGCTCCTTTCAGTAAGGATACTCGCCGTATCTTGATCCGCAATGGCTCTGGTATCACTAATCAAGTCGGCAATCCTAGTGCAACTGGGACGATCGATCCTCTTGCGCCCAAGGTGTTTAAGCTCGATCAAACCCAACGTGATAGCGTCAAGATCAGCAAGGGTGGCAAGTCATCAATGGTCAAAGGTGCGAGTATCAATAACTCAGAAACCTCAACCCAAGCTGTGATTCGCGTAATTTACTTGCAAATTATTGGCTATATTCCTTTCTCTGGTCAGCGTCTAACTGCTGCGGAAACCAAGCTTGAAAGTGGTCAAATCTCAGTACGCGAGTTTGTCAGAATCTTGACCAAATCGCCTACTTTCCGCGATCGCTATTGGAGCAAGCTCTATGTCACCAAAGCGATCGAGTATACCCATCGTCGCCTTTTGGGTCGCCCTACCTATGGTCGCCAAGAGATTAACGCTTACTTTGATATTGCCGCGAAGAAGGGATTTTATGCGGTCGTTGATGCCATTTTGGATACCAAAGAATATGAGCAAGCCTTTGGTGAAGATACCGTTCCCTATGAGCGTTATCTCACTCCTGCGGGCGTATCACTCCGCAACAACCGCGTTGGCACGTTGACCGAAGAGAAGGGCACTAAGGTTGTAGTTGTGACTACACCTAAGTTTATTGAACTTGGTCAAGTTACTGAAGAGCGTTCTTCTGTCTCAATTCGCGATCGCATCAACCAAGGTGTTGATAAGAAGCGCGAACAACGCAAGATCTTCAAGCTCACTAATACCGATGCTGTGGAAACTGCGACGCTTGTGCGTGCAGCTTATCGTCAAGTCTTCGAGCGTGATATGGATGCCTACGTTGCTTCTGAGCAGTTTAGCCAGTATGCCTCAAAGTTGAAGAATCGTGAAATCACTGTCAAGGAATTCATCTTGGCGATCGGAACTTCCGAGCTATACATCAAGGAGTTCTATACTCCATACCCTAATACCAAAGTGATCGAATTAGGAACCAAGCATTTCCTCGGACGTGCACCAATCGATCAAGTAGAAATCCGTAAGTACAATCTAATTTTGGCTTCTAGTGGTATTAGAGCTATGGTCACAGAAATGGTGAATAACCGTGAGTTCGTCGAAGCCTTTGGCGAAGATGTAGTCCCCTACAACCGCTTTGAGACTTTTCCTGCGGCAAACTATCCAAATACTCAAGAGCTATACAACCGCTTGACTAAGCAAGACAAGTCGATTGTTGTGCCGAGCTTTGAGACTGTGAAGTCGAGGGTGCCTACTACGGTGTAGCGATTATAAAAAAAGAGAGACGGCTTTGCCGTCTCTCTTTTTTTATTGTGGATTTATTCTTGGCGTTGCACATATAGCTGTCGCCAATCTTGTTACTCCTTTCACTGGGAAAGGAGTAGTTCACAAAAATCTTGAGCATACCTGCGCCATTTTTGGCAGGATATGGTAACGTATTGGCACTTTTGTGCTGTCAAAAAACGACATCCTATGAGATAGCAACAACATAGCTACGCTATTTTTTGCTAGATAAGCCCCACCGCGTGTATTGCATATGTACATTAAAAATGTAGAACTCACCAGATTTAAGTCCTTCGGCTCGACCGTATCGATCCCGCTTTTACAGGGATTTACGGTGGTTTCAGGGCCGAATGGATCGGGCAAATCGAATATTTTGGATGCGTTGCTATTTGCGCTGGGGCTGGCAGGGTCGAAGGGGATGCGGGCGGATCGCTTGCCAGATTTAGTTAACCAAGCCCATAGCAAAAAAGGGCGCATGGTCGAGGCGAGTGTGATCGTCACCTTTGCTCTCGAAGAAGAGGAAATGGCGGCGCTGCAAAGCGAAGGCGTGGATATTCCCAAGGCTGATGGACAGCCACAAGGCGAATGGACGGTGATGCGGAAGCTACGGGTGACGAGTCAGGGGACTTATACTTCCACTTATTATATAAATGGAACGCCTTGTAATTTGAGTGAGCTGCATGAACAGTTAGCCAAGTTCCGCATTTATCCCGAAGGCTATAATGTCGTGTTGCAGGGGGATGTCACGGGCATTATTTCCATGAATTCGCGGGAGCGGCGCGAGATTATTGATGAGTTAGCGGGTGTCGGTGAGTTTGATCGCAAAATTTCCACAGCTAAGGATAAGCTCGATGATGTGAAGGCGCAGGAGGAGCGCTTTCGGATTGTGGAGCAGGAATTGATCGCCAATAAAGAGAAGCTAAAGGGCGATCGCGTTAAGGCGGAGAAATATAAGGCACTGCGATTGGAATATGAACGCATGGAGGCATCGGAGGCGGTGCTACAACAGCGTGAGATTAACTATCAGCGATCACTGCGTAATGTCGAGTTAATTAACAATCGCGAACAATGCGACAACATTGAGAAGTCCTTAACCGAACTCTCGCAGGTGATCGAGATAGGCACGGTGCAGCTTAATGAACTTAGCGATCGCGTGCATACTCTTGGGGAAGAGGAATATCTCTCGGTATCTAGCAACTTGTCGGCACAACAAGCAGAATTGCGCGGTTTGCAACGTCAACAGCAATCTCTGACCAGTTCTTATCAAAACAATCAAAATCATATTGTCAGTACCCAAGAGAATATTGATCAACTTCTGCGTGAGTCAGAACAATTAGAGTCGCAAAAGCAATTTAAAGAAGAAACTGTCGCTACGGCTGAAAAAGCTCGCGATCAACAGTCGTCAATTGTGTCGCAATATCGCAAGGAAGTCCAAGCGATCGCCTCAGCGTCTTCAGAATGGGTGCGTCAACAAACACAGCTACGGCAAGATGTTGATAAGGCTCAAGCGGAACTCGACCCACAAAAGCAAGAGCAAACTCGAATTAGGGAAGTCCTCAATCAGCGATCGCTACAATTAGAATCTCAAGAAAAGGAACTGCAAGAGATTCTGGCTGGTGAAGGTCGCTATGCGGTGGATATGCTCTCTAATCAGTCTTTGGAGGTTGCTCTGCGATTGCAAGAAGCGGAGGTCAGTGGCGCAGAAACCATAGTACAGACCCTTGCCAAAAATTTGGCGGAAGCACAATTAGAAATTCAGCTTCAAAACGAAACTGTTGATCGCCTTAATCAAGAGCAACGCGTAAAATCTCGTCAATTAGATAAACTGGAAGCTCAGGTACAGGCAAGCCGTGAAGTGCAAGGCACTAAAGCCTCACAGGTAATCATTGAAGCGGATATGTCAGGGGTTTATGGACTGGTCGCGCAATTGGGCTTAGTGGAGCCGCGCTATCAGTTGGCGCTGGAAATATGTGCGG
Organism: Pseudanabaenales cyanobacterium; assembly: GCA_038215315.1. Classification (GTDB taxonomy): domain Bacteria; phylum Cyanobacteriota; class Cyanobacteriia; order Pseudanabaenales; family Pseudanabaenaceae; genus Pseudanabaena. Next base: position 6,230 of record JBBQRB010000023.1, on the reverse strand, counting down.
GTGGCAGATTAGGGAATCTGGTGGTAGAGAGTGATGAAGTGGCATCCGAAGCGATCGCTTTACTCAAAAAGGAACGGGCAGGACGGGCGACGTTCTTACCTTTAAACAAATTACAGGCGGCGCGATTCCCATCACGTACTGAAGCTCAGAAATTGGGGGCGATCGATTACGCATTTAATCTGGTTACTTACGAAGACCGTTATCAGGATGTCTTCTCTTTTGTGTTTGGCAATACACTGGTATTTGAGAATCTCAATCAAGCGCGATTCCACATTAGCAAATACCGCATGGTGACACTAGAAGGCGAGATTCTAGAAACATCAGGGGCAATGACGGGCGGCAGCGCTCCCTTACATAGTAGCCTCCATTTCGGCAATGCCAAGCCTGCGGAGTCTTCGGAAACTAAACAACTACGTGATCGCCTATTAGAAATTGATCAAATGTTAGCGCGACTTAATCAGCGTTCGCGTGGTGCATTGACGGGCATTGCCAAATACGAAGAGCAATTGCAATCGGCACGAACAACTCACCGCGAAGCGCAACTCAAACGCGATCGCATTTACGAACAAATCGAACGCAATAGCCGCGATCGTTCACGTTTGCAAGACCAAATTCAAAAAACTCGCGCCGCCATTGAAATCGGGCAAGCACAACTCAATACCCTTGATGGCAATATTGCTGAACTAGAAGCTAAACTTTTAGTCAAGCGTGCTGAGCTAACTGAACTCGAAAAATCAGGAACCCATACCCGTTGGCTACAGGCTCAAGATGCCTTGCAGGGTCAAGATGCTCTATTAAATAGTGCGGAAATCGAATTGCGAACTGCTAAGCAACAGTTGGGCGAATTAGAGAATCAACACAAACTTGCCCTTGAAAAGATGGCCCAACGCCAAACCCGTCTACAGGAACTTCGCAGTAGCCAAACGGAATTGATTAACAGCACTTCGCAGATTCAAATGCAGATTAAGCAAACTGAACAAGCGATCGCTTCCTATCAATCGCGTCTTGAAGTTCTTGAACAAACTATCGGTGCTGCCAAACAAGAACGTGATGCCGCCGAGCGATCGCTTCGCGCTCAACAGCAGCAATATCAGCAACAGGAATGGCAGTTACAAAAAAATCGTGAGCGTCAAGCTGAGCTAGAACTACAAATTGCCCAATTTATCGAGCAACTGGAACTAATTGAACTTCCTGATATCGTTCCTGAAGTTCCTGAGACGATGACCCTCGAACAATTGCAACTAGAGCAACGTCGCCTACTCAAGCGCATTCAGTCGATGGAACCTGTCAACATGATGGCGATTGCTGAATATGAAGCTACATCGGAACGACTAGATGAACTCAGTAGCCGTCTAGAAACTCTCAACCAAGAACGCACCGAACTCTTAATTAGAATTGAGAACTTCACAACTTTACGTCAACGCGCCTTCATGCAGGCCTTTGATGCCGTTAATGGACATTTCAAAGAAATATTCTCTGAGCTTTCTGATGGTGATGGTTACTTACAATTAGAAAATCCTAACGCCCCTCTCAGTGGCGGTTTAACCCTAGTCGCTCACCCCAAGGGCAAGCAAGTCCAAAACCTCTCATCGATGTCTGGGGGCGAAAAATCCCTCACGGCGCTTAGTTTTATCTTCGCCTTGCAGCGCTACCGTCCCTCACCCTTTTATGCCTTTGATGAAGTCGATATGTTCCTCGATGGTTCTAATGTGGAACGTCTATCAAAAATGGTACGCAAGCAAGCCAATCTCGCCCAATTTATCGTGGTCAGCCTCCGTCGCCCAATGATCGAAGCCTCCGAGCGCACCATTGGCGTAACCCAAGCAAGGGGCGAACATACACAAGTTTTGGGCTTAGAACTGCGATCGCCAGCAAGCTCATAGAAATACAGCGCTTGGCGCTTTCAGCGCGGCAAATATACAAACAATTTTTTAAAAGTGCCGCTTCGCGGCACTTTTAAAAAATTGTTTGGGTTCTGTAGCAGCGCAAGGCGCTGTATCTGAATAGTAATCAAGTACAATAGCTTTGCATTTCTAGATGTAGGTTTTAGATTGAGTTTGCAAAATAGTTTCGGAACTGAACCCAAAAATATCACAGTCATCGGGGCAGGTGCTTGGGGCAGCGCGATCGCTAGTTTGCTAAAAAACAATCATCACCATGTGCAGATCTGGTCACGTCAAAGCCCGTCACCTTTGGCTGAAGCCGTAAAAAATAGTGATGCGATTATTTCGGCAGTTTCAATTAAAGGTGTGAGGTTGATCGCAGAGCAGCTACAGAAAGTATATCTTCCACCAGAAACTGTCTTGGTCAGTGCCACTAAGGGTTTAGAGCCAGTCACTAGGCAAACTCCATCGCAGATATGGCGATCGCTGCTTCCTGAACATCCATTAGTGGTTTTGTCGGGACCAAATTTATCTCAAGAGATTATGGCAGGTCAACCTGCGGCTACAGTGGTCGCAAGTACCGATCAGAGCGCCGCCCAATTTATTCAAAATATTTTTGCATCTCGAAATTTCCGAGTTTATACCAATGCCGATCCTGTTGGTGTAGAGCTAGGCGGCACGCTTAAAAATGTAATTGCGATCGCAGTGGGAGCCTGTGATGGCTTAAACTTGGGAACTAATGCTAAATCAGCCCTGATTACCCGATCGCTAATTGAGATTATTCGGGTCGGTGTTTATTTTGGAGCAAAACCTGAGACTTTTTGGGGATTGTCGGGACTAGGAGATCTTTTAGCAACTTGCAGCAGCAACCTTAGTCGCAATTATCAAGTTGGCTTTGCGATCGCCCAAGGATTAAGCTTAGAACAGGCGATCTCAAAGGTGAGTGGTACAGCCGAAGGTGTGAACACTGCTAATGTGTTGATTGAAATTAGCGATCGCGAACAAATCTATGTTCCTGTATCCCGTTATGTCTATCGGTTGCTCAAGGGTGAAATCAATTTACAGCAGGCGGTAGAGGGTTTAATGGAAAGAGATCTTAAACCAGAAAATTGCAGTGATCAAACCTAAATAGATGTATCGCACGCGCAGCGTGCGATACATCTATTTACTTATATACAAAAATCATGAATAGTTCTTATATTGTTTCGGCAACTTGGCTATCTGAACACCTTCAAGATCCCCTTGTGGTTGTTATCGATTGTCGCTTTTCATTGATGGACATTGCCTTAGGACGCATCCAATATCAAACTAGCCATATTGCAGGGGCTTGCTATCTAGATCTCAATCTGGACTTGTCTAGCCCAGTGCAAAAACATGGCGGTCGCCATCCTTTGCCAGATATTGCAGAGCTAGCGGCAAAACTCTCGCAAATGGGAGTCACCGCCAAGACATTGGTAGTCGCCTATGACGATTCACGATTTGGATTTGCCGCAAGGCTATGGTGGCTCCTGCGCTATATGGGGCATGAGTCTATCGCTTTGCTCGATGGCGGCTTTGCTGGATGGCAAGCTCTCAACTATCCGATCGCTAGCGAATTGCCACCGCCAAAATCAGGTAATTTTATTCCGAAATTACAAACAGAATGGATTGTTGACATCGAAACGGTCAAGGCGCGTAAAGATTTACCTGAAGTGGCTTTGGTTGACTCTAGAGAAGCCGATCGCTATCGCGGTGAGCGTGAACCAATCGATCCGATCGCAGGACATATCGCAGGAGCTGTCAATTATCCTTGGATGGAAGTCACTAATGAACAGGGATTTGTAGTTGAGAACTATCGCGATCGCTGGCAAGAGTTACGGCAAGCCCAAGAAATCCAAGAAATCCAAGAAATAATTGTTTACTGCGGCTCAGGGGTTACGGCTTGCGTAAATTTATTATCTCTAAGCCTCGCTGGGATCACAAATGCCAAGCTTTATGCAGGAAGTTGGAGCGACTGGTGTTCCTATTTAGGTTTGGATTTAATCAATACGGAAAATATTAATTTTCGTTTAGCGCAATTTATTGACATAGATCCACTAATAGAACTTGTGCAGGAATTTTATAAATTCGAGCAGATCACCTTCGATGAGGGAGTCTTAAAAGCATTTACGGCTTTGTTGAGTGATGATCAGTTGGGGTTGATTTGGTTAATTTGCGATCGCGATGTTCCCATTGGCTATGTTGCTTTGACCTTCTTTTTTAGTATGGAATATCACGGACGTTGCGGCTTAGTCGATGAGTTATATATTCAAGAAACCCATCGAGGTCAAGGGATTGGCAAAAAAGTATTTACTTTAATTGAAGAATATTTGAGAAGTAAAAAAATGCGATCGCTTTCTCTAGTTGTCGATCATTGGAATGATAAAGCGGAAATCTTTTACACAAAGCTAGGATTCCGCCGTGAGAAGCGTCACTTAATGGTTAAACATTTTAGCAAGCATTAATTCAAAACTTTCCCAATCAGCGATCGCCCCATATAATTGCTATTTCTAGACTGAGAAGAAATCTCTTGAGCGTTGGCTGTCCATTCGTGATTAGGCGCAAAAAGTGTTGATAGCTTAGGCGTTGGCAGATTTAAGCACTTGGCGGGATTACTACTAAGGGCAAGCCACAGTTCCCGATCTGACAATAATCCTGTGACAACTAACTTTTGCCATAAAACAGCAAGTGCAAATTCCAAACCAATCGCCCCCACAGGTGCAACTTCAAAAGGAACAACTTTCTCTTCGTAAGCACAAGGTGTATGGTCGATCGCGATCGCGTCGATTGTTGCCGATCTGATCCCTGCAATCAGAGCTAAGCGATCGCCCTCACTGCCGAGGGGTGGGCTGAGGCGCAGGTTGGGGTCGTAGGTTCCTAAATCGCGATCGCAGTGACAGAGATGCAGCCAAGTTGTACTCGCAGTTATGGGCAGCCCATCGTTTTTAGCTTGAGCAATTAGCTCCACACTTTGAGCCGTAGAGATCCGCATGAAATGTGTAGGCGCTTTGGTGAGGCGAACTAGCTCAATTAGGGCTGCTAGAGCCGATGTCTCTGCGGCGGCAGGGTAGCCAGTCATACCATATTGCAAAGACCATTTGCCCTCGCGAATTACCCCGCCGATAGCGAGTTCAGGGTTTTGCGGAAATAGCGCGATGACTTTGCCTAAAGGCTTAACATATTCCATAGCGCGGCGCACTAAAGCCAAATTTGTTAGGGGTTTGCTATCGGTAAAACCAATTACCGACTCCGCAAGCTCCGCCATATCTGTGAATTGCTTACCTTCCAGCCCCTTCGTGATTGCTCCCCAAGGTTGCAAAATATCGTTATGCTTTTTTTGGACATTGCGCCAAAATTCCAGGGCCGCAATATCATCAATCACAGGTTGCGTATTCGGCAAAATGCCCACTGTGGCAAATCCCCCATTGCCAGCAGCTTGAGTCAACTCAACGATTGTCTCTCTAGTCTCATGCCCTGGTTCACCACTAGTACTATATAAATCTACTAATCCCGTTCCTAAGACAAAACTCGACTGTGCGTCACCACCATAAACATTAATTTCTGAATTAATTTCTGAGGGAATTTGGCTGGAATCAAAATTAACTTGAATTTGGCGATCGCTTCCAACCATGACATCGGAAAATGTCTCAGAACCAGACCAATAGGGATCGAGAATTTTTACCTGTTTAAAGAGAGCAGGATAAATTATGGAATTTTCTGAGAGCATGACAAAACATTTTTTCTTTTAACTGTATAGCGTTTTTATGGCTTTAGTCCGTTGTAAGTTTAATATATAGATGTCGCACCCAAGATAGGTTGGCGGCGCGGAGCGCCGCCAACCTATCTTGGGTGCGATACAAGTAGCGACAGCTATCGCTACTCCAGATCATTTTTACTCAAATCTAGAAACTTCAAAAATATCTATGTCAAAAGTCGAAATTTATACATGGCGGATGTGTCCTTTTTGCATTAGAGCTAAGCAATTGCTAGATAAAAAAGGTGTGAAGTACACAGAATATGTCATTGATGGCGATGAGTCAGCGAGATCAGCTATGGTTACTAGAGGCTCTGATGGTAAGCGATCTGTGCCTCAGATTTTTATTAATGACCAACATATCGGCGGCTGTGACGCTATTCACAACCTAGATAGTCAAGGTCAACTAGATTCTTTATTACTCCCTGCCCAGTGAAGAATTAGCGGTGGGGGGGGTGGGGGCCCCCCCCCCAAAGTTTGTTTTTTATTTTGGTTTTTTTTTTTTTTGGGGGGGGTGGGGGGTTATATAAAAAATAGTTTAAAAAAAAAAAAAATTTTTTGGGGGGGGGGGCGCC
>JBBQRB010000022.1:0-22435 GCA_038215315.1 Pseudanabaenales cyanobacterium | reverse complement strand
GTTTCTTGATCATACTCAATCGAAAATCGATCTAAAGTGGATGCATTGTCTAAAGGAAAAAGCTCCAAATTATTCGCAGATTCACGAAAAATTTCAATTAATTGGTTGCGAGTACGTTGGGCCATCTAGATTGTTGAGTCTAATTTGCAAATGTATAGCTACATTGTATGAGGATCAGCTTAATTCTTATTTATTTAATTCGATGCTAACAAAAAATCCCCCACATTTCTGTGAGGGATTTTTTGTTTAGCTAACTAGTAAGCTAGGTTAACCGAAAGCAGTTGCAGTTGAGGCGATCAGGAAGGCGGCATACGTGAGTATGTAGCCAATCGTGAAGTGAGCCAAGCCGACCAAACGACCTTGAACGATGGAGAGAGCCACAGGCTTGTCTTTCCACTGAACCAAACTTGCAAGAGGTGTGCGTTGGTGTGCCCATACAAGAGTTTCGATCAGCTCTTGCCAGTAACCACGCCAAGAGATCAAGAACATGAATCCAGTTGCCCAAACTAGGTGTCCGAAGAGGAACATCCAAGCCCAAACAGAGATATTGTTCATGCCGTATGGGTTGTAGCCATTGATCAACTGCGCGGAGTTGAGCCAGAGATAATCGCGGAGCCAGCCCATGATGGTGACAGAAGATTCGTTGAACTGAGCAACGTTACCTTGCCATACACCGAGGTGTTTCCAATGCCAGTAGAAGGTGACCCAACCAATGGTGTTCAGCATCCAGAACATCGCGAGGTAGAAGGAATCCCATGCCGAGATATCGCAAGTACCGCCACGACCAGGACCGTCGCAAGGGAAGCTATAGCCGAAGTCTTTTTTGTCTGGCATCAGCTTAGAACCACGTGCATCCAATGCACCCTTGACCAAGATCAAAGTGGTTGTATGGAGACCTAATGCGATCGCATGGTGAACCAAGAAGTCGCCAGGTCCAATGGTGAGGAACAAGGAGTTGTCACCAGCGTTGATACCAGCTAACCAGCCAGGTAGCCAAGCCGCACCAGCGTTGGAGGGAATGCTACCAGAGTTAGAGAGTAGTACATCGAAGCCGTAGAGAGCTTTACCGTGAGCAGCTTGAATCCATTGAGCAAATACAGGCTCGATCAAGATTTGCTTCTCGGGAGTACCAAACGCTTGCATTACGTCGTTATGAACATAGATGCCGAGTGTGTGGAAACCTAAGAACAGTGATACCCAACTAAGGTGAGAGATGATTGCTTCTTTATGCTCAAGCACACGTGCAAGAACGTTATTCTTGTTAGCTTCAGGATCATAGTCACGAACGAAGAAGATCGCACCGTGAGCAAACGCACCGACCATCAAGAAACCAGCAATGTATTGGTGGTGAGTGTAAAGCGCTGCCTGTGTAGTGAAGTCCTTAGCAATGAACGCATAGGAAGGCATCGAATACATGTGCTGCGCCACCAATGAGGTGATTACACCGAGGGAAGCGAGAGCCAAGCCGAGTTGGAAGTGCAAGGAGTTGTTGATTGTGTCATACAAGCCCTTGTGTCCAGCGCCCAATGCACCACCAAAGGGAGTGCCTTTAGGAGGATTGTGAGCATTCAAGATATCTTTGATGCTGTGACCGATACCAAAGTTGGTGCGGTACATGTGACCAGCGATGATGAACAAGACTGCGATCGCCAAGTGGTGATGCGCAATATCGGTCATCCAAAGAGACTCAGTTTGAGGATGGAAACCACCAAGGAAGGTCAGGATAGCAGTACCAGCGCCTTCGGAAGTTCCAAAGATGTGCCCTGCTGTATCAGGATCCTGAGCATATACACCCCAGTTCCCAGTGAAGAAAGGCGCAAGCCCTGCTGGATGAGGAGGAACGCTCAAGAAGTTGTTCCAACCTACATGGATACCGCGAGATTCAGGAATCGCAACATGAACCATGTGACCAGTCCAAGCTAAAGAGCTTGCTCCGAACAAACCAGCCAAGTGGTGGTTTAGACGAGATTCAGCATTCTTGAACCAAGAAAGGCTAGGACGGAAGCTAGGCTGAAGATGCAACCAACCTGCGAACAGGAGAACAGCTGCGAATACTAGCATCCAAATTGCGCCAGTAAACAGTTCTGTGTTGGTACGCATACCGATGGTGTACCACCAATGGTAAACACCCGAATAAGCGACGTTAACAGGACCAGCAGCGTCAGTCTGTGTAAACGCTTCAACTGCCGCCTTACCGAAGTGAGGATCCCAAATCGCATGGGCGATCGGACGTGTGGTGAGAGGATTCTTAATCCATTGCTCGAAGTTACCCTGCCACGCTACGTGAAACAGGTTGCCAGATGTCCACAGGAAGATGATTGCCAAGTGTCCGAAGTGAGAAGCAAAAATCTTTTGGTAAAGACTTTCTTCAGTGACACCATCATGGCTTTCAAAGTCGTTCGCTGTGGCGATCGCATACCAGATCCGACGGGTTGTCGGGTCTTGTGCGAGAGCCTGGCTAAACTTAGGAAATTTCGTTGCCATTTTTACTTCAATTTCTCCGTTTAAATTTAAGCCAGTTTACCCAATTGCACCGTAACGGGCCAGGAAGAACGCCCAAGTTGTGGCGATTCCACCCAAGAGGTAGTGAGCTAGACCTACTGCACGACCTTGAGTAATGCTCAAAGCGCGAGGAGATATAGCAGGAGCAACGTTGAGCTTGTTGTGTGCCCAAACGATTGACTCAATGAGTTCTTGCCAGTAGCCGCGACCACTGAATAGGAACATAAGGCTAAAAGCCCAGATGAAGTGAGCGCCCAAGAAGATCAAACCGTAAGCCGACAATGCCGAGCCGTAAGATTGAATAACATTGGAAGACTGTGCCCACATGAAGTCACGCAACCAACCATTGATGGTCAATGCACTCTGTGCAAAGTTGCCACCGGCCATGTTGGTGATCGTGCCGCTTGCGTCAACAGTACCGAAAATATCGGACTGCATTTTCCAAGAGAAGTGGAAGATGACAACAGAGATACAGTTGTACATCCAGAAAAGACCAAGGAATACGTGATCCCATGCCGAAACTTGGCAAGTGCCACCACGACCAGGACCGTCGCAAGGGAAGCGGAAACCGAGTTCAGCCTTGTCTGGAACTAAGCGAGAGCTACGTGCATAAAGTACGCCTTTCAGCAAAATCAAGACAGTAACGTGAATGGTAAACGCATGGATGTGGTGAACCAAGAAGTCAGCCGTACCAAGAGCCATGTGCGCCATAGCAACTTTGCCACCGACAACCATAGTTTCGCCGCCGAAGATTGGGCTAACACTAGAATTCAAGTAAGGAGCTGTAGTACCAGCCGCCGCTGTATGAATTCCTTGAATCCAGTTAGCGAAGACAGGCTTTAACTGAATTGCAGTGTCAGAAAACATATCTTGAGGACGACCCAATGCACGCATGGTGTCGTTGTGGATGTATAGCCCAAAGCTGTGGAAGCCAAGGAAAATACATACCCAGTTAAGGTGAGAGATAAGTGCATCACGTTGACGCAACATCCGATCAAGCAAGTTATTTACATTCTTAGCAGGATCGTAATCGCGAACCATGAAAATCCCCGCGTGAGCAGCAGCGCCACAAATACAGAAGCCGCCGATCCACATATGGTGTGTGAATAGAGAAACTTGAGTAGCGTAGTCGATCGCAATGTAAGGATAAGCAGGCATTGCATACATATGCTGGGCAACGATGATGGTCAAAGATCCCAACATTGCCAAGTTAATCGCAAGCTGTGCGTGCCAAGAAGAAGTCAAGATTTCGTATAGTCCCTTGTGACCTTCACCAGTTAGAGGTCCCTTGTGAGCTTCGAGGATTTGCTTCATGCTGTGACCGATACCCCAGTTGGTGCGGTACATATGTCCAGCGATGATGAAAAGCGTTGCGATCGCAAGGTGGTGGTGAGCTTGGTCAGTGAGCCATAAAGCTCCAGTTTGAGGATTCAAACCACCCTTGAATGTCAAGAAGTCAGCGTATGCACCCCAATTTAAGGTGAAAAACGGTGTCAAACCTTGAGAAAAGCTAGGGAAGATTTGCGCCATCAAGTCTGTGTTAAACAAGAACTCGTGAGGCAAAGGAATCTGATCGAGGGGTACACCCTTGTCCATGTAGTAGTTAATCGGAATCGCTACGTGAATTTGGTGACCCGCCCAAGAGAGTGAACCCAAACCGAGCAAACCAGCCAAGTGGTGGTTCATCATCGATTCAACGTTCTTAAACCACTCAAGTTTAGGAGCAGCCTTGTGGTAGTGAAACCAACCAGCGAAGAACATTAAACCTGCCATCACCAAACCGCCAATCGCGGTGCAGAGGAGCTGATACTCGGTGGTGATACCAGATGCTCTCCAGAGATGGAACAAACCAGAAGTGATTTGAATACCTTGGAAACCGCCGCCAACATCGCCGTTTAAAATGTCTTGACCGACAACATCCCAGACCACTTGGGCACTGGGTTTGATATTGACTGGATCAGCTAGCCAACCAGTGTAGTTAGAGAATTTTGCCCCGTGGAAATACATCCCACTGAGCCAGATAAAAATAATACCTAAATGCCCAAAGTGAGCAGAGAAGATCTTACGAGCAGCATCTTCTTCGTTGGTGAAACTGTCAAAGTCATGCACATCGGCATGAAGATTCCAAATCCATGTGGTGGTTTTTGGACCCTTCTTTAAGGTGCGATCAAAGTGACCAGGTTGCCCCCACTTCTCGAAAGAAGTAGGTACTACGTCACGATCAACCAGTACCTTTACCTCTGGGCCTGGCTTTTGAGGAGTCATTGTCATGTAAATTTTCCTCTCTCAGACTGTTAAGACAAAGTAGATTAAACGATTTAGGCGAGATCTCCCATAGGGCAGAATCTATGAATGAAATAAGAACAGCTTTATAAGAGCATCTACACCGCTATAAACGTAATTATAGGTTTAGGTTTGGGTCTCTCTTGAGGGTTTGTAACAATTGTTTAGAATGTCCGCTATTTGCTCTAAATCATTATCTGGAACACATTATGCTGTTTTACCGATGGAGCGACAGGGACAATAAACAGACTTTTCTTAACAAAACTTTATTTCAACCATACCTATTAGCGCTTCAGTGATCGGCAGATTTCTTGGCTTATCGATAGGCGTACTCGCCAAGCGCCGCAACTTGCTCTTTATTTTTGTTTTCAGGTATTCCTTAAAGAAGGCTTAACTTATGAAGCCTTCACTTGTATTAATGTAAAAACATCTGTGATCTCTTTAATGGCTCCAGTTTAACCCCTTCATAAATGCCTTCATGACAGCTAAAACCGATCCCATTCAAGATTTTTTGCTTTGCGTTCCAGAGTTAAAAGCAATTGATCGACTCACTCTAAAAGAGCTTGGCGAGAGACTTCAGCCGCTTCGCTATCGGATGGGACAGGTGATTTTGCGGAAGGAGACCATGCCTGCACAGGTTTTGTTTTTAATGACAGGTCAAGCCAGATTGTTAGGGCAGCCTCCTCAAGAAGTAGCCCCTAGCACCATAGAAGTCATTAAATCTGGAGCAGCCGTTGGTTGGTTAAGCCTAATCCGCAATATGGCCTGTGAAACTGTGATTGCATCATCAGAGAGTACCTGCCTAGCTCTTGATGCTGAAGATTTTTTGAGGTTTTGCGATCGCGACCCTGCCTTCAAAGCAGCCTTTGTCGATAAGCCCGCATCCATAGAAGTTTTTGATCTGCTTGCCGCCGAAATGTCACGCAGGGCACAAGCACTAGGCAATATTGCTCAGCTAACTAGAGAAGCTTTGCCCGATGCTGTGGTGATGAATCTGTCATCGGGAAAGATGCCGCTATCTAATTTAGATCGCGACTTTGTGTGGCTAGTTAGTGGCGGTGAGAATTTTGCGCCGCCAGTGGGCAGTCGCATTGAGCCAATCAACTCTCTAGGCAGTAATGATTTCTTAGAAGTGCCGCAGGGAGGATATGCGAGGCTAATCGGCTTGCGCGATACTTTTGCGGTTAAGGCTGAAGTAGTCGAAGAGGAGCCAATATTAACCGCTCTTGATATTCCCTACGCCCCCGAATTGCCAACAGTCGGAGAACGTCCCGATCCGAAGGGTACAGACTATCCGCACTTCTATGGTCGAGGTCCCGTTGATGCTTCACTGGCTTGTTTTCAGATGCTGGCGAAATATTGGCAAATCCCCTTTTATCGTCATGTGGTTAAGCGGGCAATTGACGCTCAGTTTTTGCGAACCCCGAAATTGTCTTTGCAATTATGTGGGGCGATCGCAGAATTAATGGGATTAAACGGACAGCTAATCACAATTCCTGCAAGCTCGATCTCTCAAGTCCCAACGCCTGCGATGATTCCTTGGCAAGATACTTTTGCGGTGCTTTACAAAGCTAGCGATCGCGAATTAGTGCTAGGTATCCCTGAGCAAGGGATAGTCACTAAGAAAACTGCACAATTTGCCGACCTTTGGGGTACTTCGGGGCAGATTTTATTAATTAAGCCGACCAAAGATACGCCACAGCAAAAATTTGGCTTGTCTTGGTTTTTGCCGTCCTTAAAGCGCTACAAAAATACATTAATCACGGTACTAGTTGCCTCGTTCTTCGTGCAGTTGCTAGGTTTGGCTAATCCCCTGATTACACAGGTAATTATCGATAAAGTTATTACCCAAAATGCTCCAGCGACTTTAAATACTCTAGGGATTTTGCTAGTTACAATTGCTGTATTTGAAGCAATCATTAGCGCCCTACGAACTTATTTATTTGTCAATACCACTAATCGCATTGACTTGACCCTTGGCTCAGAAACGATCGATCATTTGGTCAGATTACCTTTGCGCTATTTTGAAAAGCGATCAGTTGGGGAATTGTCTAGCCGTATCGGAGAACTTGAGAATATTCGACAATTCCTGACAGGTACTGCATTGACCGTCGTTTTAGATGCAGTTTTCTCGGTCATATATATAGTGGTAATGGTCTACTATAGCTGGCTGCTGACCCTTGTGGCTCTTGGCACTGTGCCTCTATTTGCATTACTTACCTTCATTGTCGCACCGATTATTCGTGGACAGTTACGCAGCAAAGCTGAACGCAATGCCGCTACTCAGTCTTATTTAGTTGAAGTAATTTCGGGGATTCAGACGGTCAAGGCTCAGAGTATCGAGTTGAAGTCGCGTTGGGAATGGCAGCGTCGATATGCCAGATATGTATCCGATGGTTTCAAGACAGTTGTTACTTCCACCACCGCAGGTTCAACCAGTCAGTTTTTAAATCAATTTTCTAATTTGTTATTGCTCTGGATCGGGGCATATCTCGTACTTGCTAATCAACTTTCTCTCGGACAATTGATCGCTTTTAGGATCATCGCGGGATATACAACCACGCCTTTACTGCGCCTTATCCAGCTTTGGCAAAACTTCCAAGAGACAGCCCTTTCCCTTGAGCGACTCAGCGATATTATCAATTATCCTCAAGAGCAAGAAGAAGCTGGTCGCCGCAATATACCAATGCCAGCGATCACTGGTCATGTGCGTTATGAAAACGTAAACTTCCGATTTGCTGCTAATGGCAGTTTGCAGCTAAATAATGTCAGTCTTGAAGTCCCAGCAGGGAAATTTGTCGGTGTAGTCGGAGCCAGTGGCGCTGGTAAGAGTACGCTTACTAAGCTGCTATCCCGTCTTTATGAGCCAGAATCAGGCAGAATTTTGGTTGATGATTATGATGTAAGTAAAGTTGAGCTTTATTCATTGCGTCGCCAGATTGGTGTGGTTTTGCAAGATACATTGCTGTTTGACGGCACGGTTCAAGAAAATATTGCGCTTACTAATCCCGATGCCACCCCCGAAGAAATTATTGATGCTGCAAGAATTGCTTGCGCCCATGACTTCATCATGGACTTACCGCAAGGATATGAAAGCAGAGTGGGAGAGCGCGGTGCGTCACTTTCAGGTGGACAGAGGCAGAGAATTGCGATCGCCCGCACGGTGTTGCAAAAGCCGCAACTACTAATTCTTGACGAAGCAACTAGCGCCCTTGACTACAACACAGAGCGCCAAGTTTGTCTCAATCTGGCTGAAGAATTTCGTGGGCGCACCGTATTTTTTATTACTCACCGTCTTGCCACAATTCATAACGCTGACTTGATCCTAGTTATGGATAGCGGTCGAGTCGCTGAGCAAGGTTCGCATGGTGAATTAATGGCGATGCGGGAGCGGTATTACACTCTTTATCGCCAGCAGGAAGCGGCGGGGGAGTCATAATCTTGGATTCTTTAACAATAGACAGATAGTCACTTTAAGGCATTTAGGAAAAACTAAAAAAAGGTAAATTAATATGTTAAATGGCAGTAATCAATCTGGCGATCGCGATCTCAGTAATCAGGGCATCAAAAATCAGGGCATCAAAATTAAGACTGATGCGTTAGTTGCTCAAAATCCTGATGATAGTAGCGCTCTAGTTGCCAATGAAAGTAGGGCAGTCGCTGTCCAGACCTTTGATCAGCCTCTTGTGCTGAGGCAGTCACCAAAGTGGACACAGGCAATTCTCTGGACATTGATTGGTTCGGTAAGTTTTGGATTGATTTGGGCTTCAGTAGCTAGAATCGAAGAGTCTGTACCTGCACAGGGAAAACTAGAGCCAACAGGATCGGTAAAGGAAATCAAAGCTCCTGCTAATGGGGTGCTGAAGGAGATTTTGGTTAAGGATGGTGAGCGCGTTGAAGCAGGACAAGTGATTTTGAGAATTGACTCAACCGCAGCTAAGGCTCAACTAGAATCACTACAGAAGTTAAGTCAAAATCTGCAAGCAGAAAATCAATTTTATCTGTCAATCTTAAATGGCGATCGCCCACCGATCGCCTCCTCGACAGTTACGGCAATTCCTGCTGAGGTAATTGCTTTAGCACGGAGCCGTGAAGCTCTTGCTTCTGAAACCCAACTCTATCGTATTCAAGTCAATGGCGGCGGCGCGGATCTCTCAGGTGATCAGCAAGATCGTCTAGTGGCTAATCAAGCCGAACTTAGTTCGCGATCGCAAGCCGCCCAGTCCAGTATTACCCAATCTATTGAACAATTAAATCAGGTTAAAACTAGAAAGGCTGGTCGCCAAGATGCACTAGCGATTAATCGCCGAATCCTCAATGACATCAAGACTGTTGCCGATGAAGGTGGAATCTCTAAAATTCAATATCTCAAGCAGCAGGAAGATGTCCAAAATACTGAATCAGAAATTCGTCAGCTCGATCAAGAAGAAATGCGCCTTCAAGCCGAAATTTCGGAAAAGCGATCGCGCTTGACCAATACTTTTGACACCAGCCGCAAAGAACTCACCACCCAGATTGGCGATAATGCTAAGCGTATAGCCGAAATTGATAGCCAATTTACCAGAGCATTAGTGGATAACGGTAAACGACTTACAGAAATCGAAGGTCAAATTAGACAAGCCGAAGTTACCTTGCAATATCAGGAGTTACGCGCTCCTGTAGCTGGCACGGTGTTCGACCTAAAGGCTGGTTTGGGGTATGTGGCAAATACTAATACTTCTGAAAGTGTTCTCAAGATCGTGCCTGACGATCAGTTAGTCGCCAAGGTTTTCATTACCAACCAAGATATCGGATTTGTTAGGGAAAATATGCCTGTCGATGTGCGGGTCGATTCTTTCCCCTTTAGTGAGTTTGGTGATGTTAAGGGCAAGTTGATTTGGATTGGATCTGACGCTTTACCTCCAGATCAAGCTAACCCCAATTATCGATTTCCTGCCAAGGTGCAGCTTGATCGGCAGTCTTTGACTATTAATGGACGCGATATTCGCTTGCAGTCTGGGATGTCTCTAACTGCAAATATCAAAATCCGCGATCGCACTGTCATTAGCCTCTTCACAGACATCTTTATTAAAAATACTGAAAGCCTTAAATTTGTGCGTTAAGTCTTGCTGTAATTCCAAAATATAGCTGTCGCCACTTATGTTGGGACAAGCCAAAAATCAAGGAGAGTAAGTTGCGGCGCGGTGCGCCGCAACTTACTCTCCTTGGGCTTTATGTTCTAATACACTTAGCGACATCTATACCAAAAAACTAAACCCAAAATAGGAAGGCGGCGCTTCGCGCCGCCTTCCTATTTTGGGTTTTTATGTCCTGACAAGACTGGCGATCGCTATAGTAGAAATGCGGCAGGCAGTATATTCCTAAAAATATACTTTAGCCATAACTTACGAGGAATTTCCCGATGTCATTGACGATCGCCCAAATGCAAAAATGGAAGCAACAGAAAAAGCCAATTGTTGCCCTTACAGCTAGTGATTATGCGATCGCCAAACTACTTGATAGCGCTGGAGTAGACTTAGTTTTAGTGGGTGACTCTCTAGCAATGGTCACTTTGGGTTACAAAAATACATTGCCAGTGACCCTAGATGACATGATTCGCCATGCTCAAGCTGTCGGTCGAGGGCTTGAGAAGGCTTTGATGATCGTTGACTTGCCTTTTCTTAGCTATCAAGTCAGCACTGAAGAAGCCATGCGATCAGCAGGAAGAATTTTTAAGGAAACTGAAGCTAAGGGAATAAAGCTAGAAGGTGGTTATCCCGATATGGTCAAAACCATTCGTAAGATTGTGCAGGCAGGAATGCCTGTTATGGGGCATTTAGGGCTAACACCTCAATCGGTGCATCGAATCGGCTATCGAGTCCAAGGAGCTAGTCCTAAAGCTGCCGCCGAAATCTTAGAACAAGCAGAGGCGCTAGTTGATGCAGGTGTTTTTTCTCTATTGTTAGAAAATATTCCTGCGGAATTGGCTACTAAAATTACAGAATTATTTCCGATACCAACTATCGGTATTGGCGCAGGGAAGGGGTGTGATGGTCAAATCTTGGTTACTCACGATGTCCTAGGCTTATCTGATTTTCAACCACCATTTGCCCGTAAGTACGTTGATTTGAAAGCAGTTATTACAAACGCAGTGCATGAATACTGCCAAGATGTCCGTCAGTCTAGTCAATAGTACATATGGCTTCGACATGGCTCAGCCAAGTGTAATTCAATCCACGTAAGTACCACGATATTTGATGCGTTCTTTGGGTTTCGCAGACTTTTGAGTCTCCCTCTCTTCAGAGAAAGCTTTATCTTGACTTGATTTTTCTTGAGGATGACCGTCTAATTCAACATTTACCCCACGATACTTAATGACTGTTTGTGTCTTCTGTGCGTCGCTTCTGATCGCTTCAGTTGCATAGGGATTTCCACGATATTGCATAGTTGCCAATTTCTTTGCCGCGATCGCAGCTAGCTCATCCTGACTAGGAATGACTTTGTTATTGCTTGACTTGCTTGTATCGCGCGACGTTGGGGGAGTGTAAAGCTTCGATAGGGCTTTAAAGCAAAAGTAGGGTAAAGCCACTGCGATCGCCAAGATTACAGCTAGTGAATCGAGTTCTGTGGCAATTTCTAAGACAAAATTATCATGTGATGTTGATACCCACAGCGCCATCAAAGCGCAAGCTGCCACTGCCATAGCCGCCTGTAGGGATCGGTAAATGAAAGATTTTTCCATGAACGAAGAGATGCAATATGTAATATCAACATAGCGCTTATTAAAGGCGGCGATCGCTAAATTTGTTACCACTTTTATAACAATAATCACTGGGTTGTATTAATGCTATCTGTATCAACTCCCAAAAACAAAGTAATATTACTTACGGTCTTCGTCTAGAGATGGATAAATATGATGCGAATACTGGCATTGGTTCCAGGTGGGATTGGCGATCAGCTACTGTTTTTCCCGACACTGGATACACTTAAACAGCAGTATCCCAATGCCGAGATCGATGTGGTCGTAGAACCGCGAGCTATGGCATCCTATCGCGTTTGCCTGTCTGTAAATCGAGTACTTAAGTTTGACTTTAATGATCGTAACTCTTTAGCTGATTTTGGTAATTTGCTAGGCACAATTCGCGATCGCGAGTATGACGCGGCTATTCTCAGTCAACCAAGGTTATCTCTAAAAACTTTGCTATGGTTGAGCGGCATTCCTCAGAGAATATCTTTTAGCGATCAAAACGACTTTTTGCTGACGGATGCGATCAAATTTGATCCTCAAGAATATGCTGCGGTTTTGAATCACAACTTGTTGAATCCATTCAAGATCCTAAAGCCCTGTCCGCCAATCAAAGTGAATCTACCCAAAGGTGATTTGGATTGGGCAGCTAATGAACAAAAGCGTCTTGGCTTACCCCAAAGTGGCTTTATATTGCTAAATTGTGGAGCCTTTGCCAACTATCCTGCGGAAAGTTGGGCAGAAATTGCTACCGATATGCAATCCAAATTACCAGAGTTGCCCATAGTCGCGATTGACAGCGTAAATAATGCAGAGTTGCTGAAAAAGTTAGCCGCAAAAGTACCCAACTTGCTAATAGCTAGTCCAACTGATATCGGCAAATTAACAGCTTTGATTGCGGCGGCAAATTTGTTTGTCTGTGCTGAGGGTGACGCGATGCAGTTTGGAGTTGCGGTAGGTACAGCTTTAGTTGCAATTTTGAGTGAAACAACGCCACCTAGGGTTTTTCTACCGATCGCTGAGAAGCATATCAAATATGTGCAGGCGATCGCAGGTCAATCTCTCAGGGATATCTCACCACAAACAGTACTAGCCAAAATTTGGGAGAGCTAGTTTAAGTTAAAGCGCAAATCGCTTTAATTAATGTTATATCTTGTCACGTCAAAGTTTGATGGCGTTGATTAAATACTCACTACTAAAATAAAATTACAATAAAATTACTCAGATGGCTCTCAAAAAACCAATTATGGAGTTTGTAGTGCCTTTGGCGCTGCAAACTCCATAATTGGTTTTTATGATTCGCTTTTTTAATCTAAAAACGTTGTCATACTTTCCTGAACTGGTATGGCTAAAGTGCAAGTCTAGACCATGACTTTAAGCTGAACAGGTTGATCGCCATGAAATCATTGAGACAAGAACTTAAATATGAACTGTCACGAGCTATGGTCACGAAAATAGCTTGCTCAATTTTAATCGCCGTGCATGGAATGATTGACTTAGTTCAGCCATCTACAGCGATCGCTCAATCCACATCTCCTATTTCTAGCTGTACCCAACTTACTAACCGCCGCTATGGGGTAATTTTGGATCGCCCAGCTAATTTACTGCCTAAACTGCCAGAATTTTTGGCGATCGCGGCTATACCTTGCAACTACCTCAACACCTCAATGACTTTTTTTGGAGGCTTCGACAATATCCAAGCTTCAACATTTAGAGCCAATCAATTACGTGATCTCAAGCTTGATGCAGTCATTCATTCCTTTTCTCAAAAAACTAGTGATATTCCGCCCAACCTACAGGCAGCCTTAGTTCTAGTAGAGGTTAGTAATGATCCCAACTTCACGCTGCAAAGTGTGCAAGCTATTACTGGAAGAATTGCCAGTCTGGCGACTTTTAATAATCGTTCCGTCATCCTGACCGCAGTGCTATCGAGTGTGCCAACTGCTAATGCGATCGCTTCAAGGTTACGCAGTCAAGGAGTTGCCGCCCAAGCGCTGAGCGCTTCTTTAATCGCAATGCCTAACATATCCAATCCCGCGATCGTTACGCCAACATCTGCGCCAATATCTCGTCCGCCTGTTAGTAACTCACCCTCTGGAACTTATCGTGTCCTAATTCCCAACTCAAGCGCCAATCGCATCAGGCAAGTTCGACAGATTTCGCCTGATGCCTTTGTGACTTTATTTAAAGGTAAATCCTATATTCAAGCCCGAACTTATACAGATCGTGGCAATGCTCTACGTGAGCGCGATCGCCTCAAGGCTAGCTTCCCTGGCACAATTTTGATTCAAGACTAAATCTTTTTAATTAGTATGACTAGTAACCAGCCAAAATCTAAGATTAGTTTTAAGTCTATTAATGATCAGTTGCCAGAATATACTGTGCGAGTCAGCGATCGCGCTAAATGCGTCAGGCTGTCTATTTCTGTCGAAGATGGTCTAGAAGTGATCATTCCCGTTAATTACGATCACCGCAAAGTTCCTGAAATCGTTCAAAAAAAACAGGCTTGGATTGTCCGCAATCAACTTAAACTCGAACAACGGGAAGCTTTCTTGCAGTCACAGGCTCCCCACGAGCTACCTGATTGCCTCAACTTGCGATCGCTCGGTCAAGAATGGCAAATCGAATATCAGCAATCACCTACAAAATCCAGATCGATTACGATTCAAGAATCTAAACCTCAATTAAAACTGACCGTAAAAGGTGATATCACTGACATTGAAGCCTGTAGGTTTTTTCTGAAGCAATGGTTGATCCAAAAAGCCGCAAGTCACTTCTCTGAGTGTTTACGCAAAATCAGTAATCGAGCCAAGCTCCCCTTCCGAGCCATGACTGTACGTAGTCAAAAGACTCTATGGGGCAGTTGTTCACGCGATCGCAATATCAGCTTGAATTACAAATTAATATTTCTTGAAGCCCCCGTAGTCGAGTACGTGCTACTTCATGAACTTTGCCATACAGCTCACATGAATCATTCTGATAAATTTTGGAGTTTAGTCAGCAAGTTTGAGCCAAATTACAAAATATTAGACAAATCTTTAAATCAAGCGTGGAAACTTGTGCCTGCATGGCTTGATTTATAAGCGCTGTGAGCTTGCTCACTAATAATTATTAATTAGAGTCTATGGTGATTTTTAGTTAAGTACTATACTGTCATTTGGAAATTGATCGATCAGGAGATCTTGATACATGACTGAAACTAAGCCAAATCTGCTACCAATACTTGGTGGCGCGGCTGTAGTGGTCGCAGGTGGGGTTGGTGCTTATTTCTTCTTTAATAACGCAGCTAACATCATACCCACAGGAATCGGTACTGCAGGAACATTAACAGTGGTTCCACAACAGTCGCTAATGGCTGTGTCTATATCAACAGATGGCGAAGCGCTTTCAAAAATAGAACAGTTTTTGTCTCCAGAAACCAAGAAACTCTATGACCAAGCGATCGCAGAGGAGCGAAAAAATTTATTAACAGGGGATTTTGACTACGAAAAAGACGTTAAGCCTTGGATTGGTAAAAATGTGTCGATCGCAATTTTGCCATCTACCAAAGCCGCTAGTCTAAATAACCGCAAACCTATTGCTGCTATAAATCGCTATGTGACAATAAGCAATACGACTGGCAGTAATGGCTCTATTCAATTTGTTCAAGACAAACAAGAAACAGAACCTACTCCTAACGTTTTGCTCGTAGTTGAAGTCAAGGACAAGGCTGGGGCTGAGAAATTTTTGATCGAGAAGGTCAAGACCAAGGCGAATGGAAAAGAATCTCAGTCCGACTATAAAGGCGTAAAGATTACCAAGTATGGAGAAGGTTCAGATGCTAGCTACACATCCATGGTAGGCGATTATTTAATCGTTACACCTCAAGAGCAATCCATACAAAAAGCGATCGACACTTTTAAGGGAGAAGCTTCTCTCTCTGGTGCTGCCAAAGCTGATGATCTCAAAATCCAAAACTCGGTTGCCCAAATTTACATTCCTAACTTTGGCGAATCAATCATTCAACTAGCCGCACTCAGTCCTGATGCTCAAGCTTTTCCTACTGAGTCCCTAGAGCAGCTAAAGCAAATCAAGTCCATAAATATGGGCTTTGGTATTGATGACGCAGGCATTCGTTTTAAGATGTTGGGCAAATTTGACCCTACAGCTATTTCGGCGCTCAAGAACTCACCCAATAAAATTATTGGTCAGCTTCCATCTCAAGCATTTTCAGTGGTCACGGGTTTTAATATCAAAAACTCATGGGAGCAGTTTGTCAAGAACTCCGAGAAAACCCCTGAAATCAAAAAAAGCATTGATGAAATCAGAGCGCAGACAAAGGCTTCTCCCTTTGCCCTTGATCTGGACAAAGATATTTTGGGATGGATGGATGGTGAGTATGCATTTGCATCTATCTCTACCAAGCCTGAAGGGATCTTAGCTCAAACTCAGGGACTTGCGCCTCTACTGATGCTCCAAACTAGCAACCGTGCTGGCGGTGAATCGCTTCTCAAAAAGCTTGATGATTTTGTCTCCAAAAATGGCGGACAAGTCAGCAAAAAAGATGTTTCTGGAGTTGCGGTTACAGAATGGTCTGTCCCTGGATCGCCTGGGGCGATCGTCTCCCACGGCTGGAATCAAAATGATACTCTTTTCATGACTGCTTCGCCAGTCGTGGCACTATTTGTTCCCAAACCTGCCACAGCGATCGAAGGTGATGCCACTTTCAAGACCGTGATTAGTACTTTACCAACTAACAATGTGGGTTACTTCTATTTGGATGCCGATCGCACATGGAGCATCGTGCAGACATTCCTGCCTCCTGCTGAAAAGGAAAAGACCCCGCCAGAAGTCAAGGCTTTGATTGCTTCAGTACGCGGCTTAGCGATAACGGCTACCTATCCTAACCAAGATACAGCCGAGGTTGAGGTAATCTTAGCTCTTAAAAAAGGCGGTAAGTAATAAAAAGCCGAGACTTAGTGTTGCGGCGCAATAAGTATGTGGGCAAAAGAACCCTTAAAACCCAAAAAGCTGTAGCGCACGCTGCGAGTGCGCTACAGCTTTTTGGGTTTTGGGTTTAACTATGCTTGCCTACTTACTAAGTCTCGGCTTTTTATTACTGTGGCGAATCCATCGAACTTCCAAAGCACTTTAGGTAAATAAAACTATGATTACTATTCGCAAATCAGAGGAAAGAGGTCACGCTAATCATGGATGGCTAGATAGCTATCACACATTCTCTTTCGCGAGCTACTATGACCCGCAACACATGGAATTCCGTTCTCTACGGGTAATTAATCAAGACAAAGTAGCAGGTGGCAAAGGCTTCGGTACTCATCCCCATCGTGATATGGAAATTATTACCTATATGCTTGATGGAGCCTTAGAGCATAAAGACAGTATGGGCAACGGCTCAGTAATACAGGTAGGTGATGTCCAACGCATGAGTGCAGGCACAGGAGTCACTCACAGCGAGTTCAATCCTTCGCCGACAGAAACAGCCCATTTATTGCAGATATGGATTTTGCCAAATCAAGTAAACGTCAAACCAAGTTATGAACAAATCTCTTTTGACCGAGAAGAGAAGTTAAATCAATTGCGTTTGATTGCTTCGCCAGATGGTCGCGATCGCTCAGTGACAATTTACCAAGATGCTTATATTTTTGCTTCTATTCTTGAAGATGGTGCAGAAGTAATTCACAAGGTTGATCAAGATCGCCATGTATGGTTACAGGTAGCCAAGGGCAGTGTTTTAGTAGATGACAGTTTACTTAATGCTGGGGATGCGATCGCTAACGATCGCCTTGGCGATTTGAAAATAATTGGTAAAGATGGAGCCGAGGTTTTATTGTTTGATTTAGCTTAAGCACCTTGACGAAAAAGTGGCGTAGCCACAGGCACTTTCAAAATTTATTGTGTGCAGCCGCGATAATTTGTTATACTCATTATCCGTTCGGCGGCATGGCCAAGTGGTAAGGCAGGGGTCTGCAAAACCCTCACCCCCAGTTCGAATCTGGGTGCCGCCTTTATTAATAAAGAAGAAGCCAATGCAAAGCATTGGCTTCTTCTTTATTGATCGCCATGCAGTTTTTTCTACCAAGTCGTAGCTTCGGCAAGCTCTCTACCTTCTGTTTGCAAATATTCTAAAAATGCTTGAGCAACCACTGACAGTTGCTTACCTGCAAGGTGAATCACATACCAATGGCAGGGAATCGGAAAATGTTGGACATCTAAAACTGCGATTTGTCCTGACGCTCCTTCTAGGGAAATTGTATGTTTTGATAATACGGAAATACCTAAACCACCTGCGATCGCCTGTTTGATGGCTTCGTTGCTAGATAACTCGATTTTAATCGTGGGCGTGATCTTATGCTCATTAAATAGCTGTTGCACATAGCCCCTTGTCCCAGAGCCAGACTCACGGGTGATAAACGGCTGATCTGCCAATTTTTGGATAGGAATATTTTTTTCACCGACTAGGGGATGATCATGATTGGCAAGAACTACCAAGGGATTAGCCAAAAAAGGATGAGCCTTCACATCTGGCTCATCAGGGACTTTGCTGAGAATATATAAATCATCTTTGTTTTCAGCCAAGCGCTCTAAAACACCACTATGGTTAGTTACCTTCAAAGATATTTCTACCCCGGGGTAGCGCTGACAAAAAGGACCTAGCAAACGCGGGATTACATATTTTGCAGTAGTCACTACAGTGACTTTTAAACATCCCTGTTTCAATCCTTTCATGTCGGCTACGCTCATCTCAAATTGAGATATTCTTCCAAAAATTTCTTGACAGGTATGAAATAACTCTTGCCCCGCTTGCGTCAAGAATAAACGCTTACCAACTTGCTCAAACAGAGGTATTCCTACGGATTTAGTCAAGTGCTTGATCTGCATAGAGACAGTGGGCTGAGTCAAAAATAACTCTTCCGCAGCGCGAGTATAGCTCCCATGTCTAGCAGCTACCTCGAAGACCTGTAACTGGTGTAGTGTGACGTGACTAGCCAATTGTGAGTCAGATAAACGATAAACCATAGGAGCAATGATAAAATCATAGAATTTAGTCTATGATTTTATCACAACTATATGTCTTTTTACTATGGATATACAGTTTGTTAAAGCTCTCTTAAAACCCAAAAGAGATATGCGGCGCACCGCGCCGCCACTCTCTTTTGGGTTTTATGCCCTCACAGTACTGGCGACAGCTATAGCAAGGAGTTGTGGCTCAAAGTGCCACAACTCCTTGCTAAGTAGGTATGCATAATTAAACCCAAAATCTAAAAAGCTGTAGCGCACGCACAGCGTGCGCTACAGCTTTTTGGATTTTAAGGTTTCTTTTGCCTCGCTGCTTAAATAGCATTAGTGAAACCAATTTTGCTATTGTGAAACCCAAGTTAGTTTTAGTGTGGTGCTTGTGAAGGGACTATGGAAAAAATTTGTGTGCATACTGAGGCTGTTTGTCGATAACAGTCAAGATGCCAGATTTTTAAGGATGATTCGCTATGTCGAGAACTTTACATCTAAGGTGTTGGCGATCGCGTTGGTATTCATAATTTTCATCGCTCTCATCGATCTGATGCGAACACTTACACTTGATATATTTTTTATTGAGCCAAGATGGACTTTTTCGGCTCCACTATTGAAGATATTTGGAATGTTTCTAAATGTTCTCATCGCTTTAGAGTTAATGGAGAACATAACTGCCTATTTACGTAATCACACCATTCAACTAGAACTGGTAATTGTGACTGCTCTGACGGCAGTTGCTCGTAAAATAGTTATATATGACACCAAATCTGAGGGCGATATAGCTGGATTAGCGATCGCGGTTTTGGCTCTAGCTATCAGTTACTGGATTATTCGCCAAAACAGAACATCCAGTAATTAAGATGTTAAAATCACAATTATGCATTTAATTTCTTTATAAAAAATTTAACAACAACGCAATATGACACCATCACTAATGAATTTTTTCCTTAGCCTTGCTGCAGGCGGAGTAGTTCTCGGATTGATCTTCGCGGCTGTATTATTGGTTAGCCAAAAAGACAAAATTGTTCGTACCAAGTAAGTAAGCAAAAAAACAAAAAGCTGTGGCGCACGCTCAGCGTGCGCCACAGCTTTTTGTTTTTTCTTTTGCTTATAGTTTTGAAGGTGTAATTGACGGCGCTATGCGCCGCTAACTACACAGTTAGCACTTAATACAAAACCTATGAAATCTCGGCGCTTATTTTTTTATATTTGGCGTGTCAATGCAGTGATTATTTTGGTGGCAGGACTACTTGCTACTTTATCACTGAGCTTTTCTGCTTTCTATCTGCTGCTGCAAGCTACGCGCAATCGAGAAACTAGTAATGTCGTAAACGTACCTAATGATAACCAATCCCAAATTGATCAAAAGTTGGTCATTGGCACATTTGGACAAGTTACTGGTTCTGATATTCTCAGAGCGCCTGTTTATTTAGTTCAGTCTTACGAATATCGTGCAGGTTCAAAGGAATCTAGCTCCATTCAGAACTATATTTTTTTCAATCCCAACAATAAATCTAGCAATTGGCTCAGACCGACAAATCAAGGGCTATTGCTATCGACGATCGCCCTGCCTGATAGTAGTAATGATGGAAAGCAAACGACAATTATTAGCTATATGTATTTGGTTGCTGACCAAGATACTAATGGGGACAAGCAAATTACAGAAAAGGACAAGAAGCAAATCGCCATTTCTGATGCTGCTGGTACAAGATTTAAAGTGTTAGTGGAACAAGTCGATCAGTTTAATGGAACTTCAGCAATAAAGAGCGATCGCGTGTCGATAATCTATCAATCTGGCGATAAGTTAAATGCAATAGAAGTAGATCTGCGATCGCAAGAAATCATTACCACTAATGAATTAAACATTAAAAACGGACTACAATAAAAATCCTGAAAGCGTCGTGAAGCAACGCTTTCAGGATTTTTATTGTGATGACGGGGAGAAGTAAGTATCACGATAAACCAGTTTTGTAAGGAGTGAATATTTGTCTACGAACCGCCCATTTAATCGCGTACTCATCGGTGTTTCAGGTGGTATTGCTGCTTATAAAGTTTGTGAAGTCGTCTCCAATTTGGCAAAGCAAGGCGTAGAAGTTCGAGTCATCTTGACAAAATCGGCGACTGAATTTGTGACCCCGCTTACCTTTGCGACGTTATCTCGGCAACCCGCTTATACCGATGCTGACTTTTGGCAACCTAGCAATGGCAGACCTCTGCACATTGAGCTAGCAGAATGGGCGGACGTGATCGTACTAGCGCCAGTGAGTGCCAATACCCTCGCTAAGATTGCCTATGGCATTGCTGATAACTTACTCACCAATACCTTGCTGGCAGCTAACTGCACAGTTTTATTTGCGCCAGCGATGAATACGACCATGTGGCTACAGCCATCTGTGCAGGAAAATTGGCGTAAGGTGCAGACTTTCTCCAACTATAAAGCGATCGCGCCGACCGATGGCATTCTCGCCTGCGATGCTGTTGGTGTAGGACGGATGGCAGAGCCAGAGATAATTTTGGAATATATTGCATCTTTTCTATTCACAAAGGGAAAGCAGGATTTAAAGGGAAAGCAGATTTTAGTAAATGCAGGGGGAACTCGCGAACATATTGATCCTGTGAGATTTATTGGCAATCCTGCTACGGGCAAGCAGGGAATTGCGATCGCGAAGGCTGCCATGCATCGCGGCGCATCAGTGACATTGGTTTTCGCGGGTGATCATGCTCTTTTGAATGCGGATCTGCAAATGAGAACTATTTGTGTGCGTAGTGCTAGAGAAATGCATGAAGCGATGGATCTTGGCTTTGCCTCTGCCGATATCGCGATCGCGGCGGCGGCGGTGGGCGATGTGCGTACTAAATTACAAAGTCTCTATAAATTACCCAAAGCCGAACTCCCCCTAAACCTAGAGCTAGAGTACATCCCTGACATTGTGGCTGATCTCGCCTCCCGCAAGCGCCCTGAGCAAATAGTAGTCGGCTTTGCCGCGCAAACTGGCTCGGAAGTAGAAGCGATCGCGGCGGCTAAGGAGAAGCTGTACCGCAAAGGGTTAGATGCGATCGCGGCTAATGTGGTAGGTGGTCAGAACACAGGCTTTGGTACTGACACCAATCAAGCTACTTTTATCAAAGCAAATGGCGATACACTATCTACGCCCATTTGCTCAAAACTTGAGCTTGCCCATCGTCTCTTTGATTTTTTGCACAAGTAAAACCTAAGAAGAGAATGTAGGCGCTTCGCGCCTACATTCTCTTCTTAGGTTAGGAACAAGTGATGGTGTGAAATTCTAAACTTCAGGAATATCAAACAATCTCAACTTTGCCAATAATAACTCAACCTGTTTCTGTGCAGCGTCAGCACGTTGTTTTTCAGATTTTGCTTTTTGGCGCTCTATATCAGCCCGATGCATCTCAATATCAGCTTTTTCTTCGCCTGTAAGATAACGCTGTCCCTGTTCATCAAACCAACTTAAAACTTCACGCCTAAAGCGATCGCTTGGCAATACACAACGTCCAAGCCCTAAACCAATTTCTGGAATCCATAATGGTTCGCCAATCTGTAATTGGTATTCACTATCAACTAATTTGTAGATTTCAAAAGGCAAATGTCCATCACGTCGCCAAAATTTTGGATTGTAAATTACATAATATTTGACACCTAATTTGCGATAAATGTCTAATTTCTTTTCGTATTCATCACCGTATGTATGGGATACAACTTCTAAGGTCAAAATCGGTGGCGTATAGTTTTCTTCCCACATCACATAGCTACTACGCGAGCCGCCATTTTTGCGCCGCTCTACATCTAAGCTCAAAAAACCATCGGGAACTACTGGCACTCTCGGACTTACGCCAGTGGTGTGATAGACACCCATATCAATACCAAAGTACCAATTATCACGGCTTTTCCAAATATAT
>JBBQRB010000021.1:0-22511 GCA_038215315.1 Pseudanabaenales cyanobacterium | reverse complement strand
CTAGATGCAATTCCTGCATGGTATATCGCAGACTGGGCGGACTATTCGCGAGGATATAATTATGGGTGGGGCTATGATTGGCGCTTTACACCTGCGGGATTGCAATCGGCTCGACTCAAAGCGGGACAGCTAGAAGCAAAATTATTTCAAGAGAAAAATGCTCAGATTGCGCTCACTGATGCTGAGGGGAAAATAACGATGGCAAAGGCGGTATTTCAGCAAGCGGTTCAACCAATCGATAAAAAAGTGGCGATTCAAAACTGGCAAGCTGGCATCGATCGCCTCAATCAAATTCCATCGCAAACAATGGCAGGGCGCAAAGCTCAACAGTTGGCGAGTAACTCGACTAGGGATTTAAAAGAATTGGCGGGGCTTTCTGGTGGTAATGAAAAGGTTTCAGTATTAGTTGGATCTGCCGAAGAGTTTGCTAAAAAAGCTGCAGAGATTGGACGTAATCCTCCGCATTCAAGCGCTCGTTGGATTGAAATTGCTTCAATGTGGCAAGAAGGAATTCAAAGGCTGGAAAACATCCCCTCTACTGATTTACAAGGCTATAGTGAAGCGCAAAGACGTTTATCAGAATATAAATCCAGTCTTTCAGAAGTGCGAGTCCGTCTTAAAAATGAACAGGAGTCGGTTCAGTTTTTTGATAGTGCTAATCAGAAGCTTGCGGCTTTATTTGAGAGCAAAAACTTAGAGCGTGGTCAAGCGATCGCTCGTTTTATGGCAATCAATAATGATTTGGAGAAAATTAAAGGTGGAACTACTGTCTATTTGCCAGCACAAACAGTGAAGCTCGAAGTTCAGAATCGATTGAAATTATTGCAATAAGCAAAATAATTTATTTCTGGATAAGCGGTTTAAAGCACCGCTTACAGCTTATTTAGGGTTTGAGTAATACAGATAATTTTTTGAAAGTGCAGCTTTGCGGCACTTTCAAAAAATTATCTGGGTTCTATGGCAGTGCGAGGTGCTGTAGCCTCAATACTATCGTGATTTGAATCTTGCCTTGGTTTTCATATTTATGAAAACCAAGGCACTTTTTCTGAATTAATCAATGGGTGTAGCTAAAATTGTCTTGAGGGCAATCAAACCTTTTTTAAGTTGTCGCGACACCGTGACGGCACTGATGCCCAAAATCTCAGCAACCTCGCGATGGGTAAATTCTTTTAAAAAGACAAACTCCACCACCTCACGGGTGCGATCTTCTAGTAGGTCAAGAGCTTGTTGGAGCCGAATACTATCTTCTTGAGCGAGTTGAAAACTTTGATATTTTTGATCAGTGACCAGATCACCAATTGATGTTGAGCTATCTTCACTTTGATCAATAGGTGTATCTAGACTAATCGGCGATCGGTTTTGACAAGCCAGTTTGATGTCATACCATTCACTCACACTGATGCCCAACTCATTGGCAATTTCTTGACTTGATGCTTCTCTCCCCGTCTCAGCAAGCTTGTTGCGAATGACCTTACAGCCTTGGTTGTAAACTGCTAGCCATGCCCGTGGCATTTTGACGGTGGGGCTTTTGTCACGCAGATAATGCTGAATTTCACCTTTAATATAGGGAACAGCAAAAGAACTAAAGGCATTACCTTTGCTCACATCAAAGCGCTCGATCGCATTGATTAGTCCAATTGAGCCAACCTGCATCAAATCTTCAAAGCTCTCTTGGCATTGATTTTTCCAGTGATAGGCTTCACGCCGCACTAAGCCTATATTGAGATTGACTAACTGATTTCGCAGCTTGATCGAAGAATTAGCACGATAGGCTTGCAAAATCTCAAGGGTTTCTTGTTTGCGCGAGAGCATAACCTGTGAATCAGCATCTTCTGATTCGTAAGGTTCATTGCGGCTATCGAGATACTGTCTTTGCAGAAAATTCTTTAGGTGTTGCTGAATATGCGATCGCGCCAACTCCGTAAAATCATGATCTTTTTCAGAATTAAATTGGAGTAGGGCTTTTTTTAGTCCTTGCTTACCCGCCTCTAATAGTTCGCGATCGCTAGCCCGTCTTTCTCCCACTCTTTTGTTAGAAGTTCTGCGTTCTTGAGTACTGAAATTGTTAGGACTGATTTGGTTAATTAGATCAGTTGGTAAGGTGTTGATCGTCTCACGAATCAACCCCATGTGGATTTCGACTATTTGATGCTGCAATATGTCAGAAGGAGAATTCTGATACCCTCTTAACAAGGTAGCAATACTTTTTTTGATTGAATCACTTTTGTTCAATGACATAGCGCGAACATCCTTAAAAATGATTCAATTAGTCCAAAAATATACTTCGATCCTTTGCCTATCCAAACAAAAATCGCTACAACTATATCGATGCAACCTAAATTTGGTCAATCCCCAATAAATTATACAGTCAAGAATAGATTACAGCACTTGCCAAAAACTATCTTAAGATTTTAGTGCAACGCTTTATGCCGAATTAAAACCCAGAGAAATTTTTAAAAGTGTGGCTTCGCCACACTTTTAAAAATTTCTCTGTACTACTTACAGCTTCTTGAGGCTTTCAAAAAATTCTCTGGGTTTACAAAATCGCAAAGCGCTGTACAGCCCTGAATGCCTTGAAATCAGCCTTCTATAGTGGTAGCAATCTTTACTTCGTTAAAATTGCCACCGCTCCTGTGGTTCTGAGTGGACAACAAAGTATATTCATGGCTTCCTGTTTGACTTAGAGCGCAAGCTGTAACAACTATTGCCATTTGTTCTCACAAGTGGCAGCTATATAGACGACTAAAAGCCGCGATAACCTTTGGATATCGCGGCTTTTAGAGTATTTGTAAATCATCCCTTTATAAATCGTGACAATCTGTAATGAAAAACGATCCAACGACATAGTATAAACAAATAGGTTAGGAATTAGAGCTTGAACTTAGGTCTAAACAACAGTTTTGATCTGGATAGAGCGCTTAACCACTTCTTAATTTAAAAATAAAGATTTTTCTAATTTTTTTTAATCGTTCATTTCTGATCGATAAGCTAGAAAAAATTAGATTGGAAGGGTAATTCTCAAGCTTTTAGTTTGTGCATAACTTCCAAAATATTAAAGATAAATTCACAAAAACTGGAGATAAGAATATTATGTTAGATGCATTTGCAAAGGTAGTATCCCAAGCTGATTCCAGAGGCGCATTCATCAGTGCATCTCAAATTGATGCCCTTAGCGCTATGGTTGCAGAAAGCAACAAGCGTTTGGACACCGTAAACCGCATCACCAGCAACTCCTCTAAAATCGTTGCTGATGCCGCACGTTCTTTGTTTGCAGAACAGCCTGCTTTGATCGCTCCTGGTGGTAATGCTTATACCAGCCGCCGTATGGCTGCTTGCTTGCGCGACATGGAAATCATCCTCCGCTATGTCACCTATGCAATCTACGCTGGCGATGCAAGCATCTTGGAAGATCGTTGCTTGAACGGCTTGCGTGAGA
Source organism: Pseudanabaenales cyanobacterium (assembly GCA_038215315.1). Classification (GTDB taxonomy): domain Bacteria; phylum Cyanobacteriota; class Cyanobacteriia; order Pseudanabaenales; family Pseudanabaenaceae; genus Pseudanabaena. The sequence goes on along the minus strand of JBBQRB010000021.1, from coordinate 19,075 downwards.
CATACTTGGCTCTTGGTACTCCTGGTGCTTCCGTTGCGGTTGGCGTACAAAAAATGAAGGATGCGGCCATTGCGATCGCTAACGATACCAATGGCGTAACCCGTGGTGATTGTTCAGCTTTGATGAGCGAAGTTGGTAGCTACTTCGACAAGGCTGCTGCTTCTATTACTTAGGTTCTTAAACCTGATTCTTAGCATCACCCGAAATGCATTCTAAATGCACTCTAAATGCATTAATTTTTTACCTTGCAATTAACAAAACCTTTATCAAAACTATTTTGGAGAATATCTCACTATGAAGACCCCTCTAACCGAAGCCGTATCAGCCGCCGATTCTCAAGGTCGTTTCCTTAGCTCCACCGAAACCCAAGTTGCTTTCGGTCGTTTCCGTCAAGCCACCGCAGGGCTAGCTGCTGCAAAGGCTCTCAGCGAAAAGGCTGAATCTTTGGCTTCTGGTGCTGCTAACGCTGTTTACAGCAAGTTCCCTTACACCACCAGCATGACTGGCCCTAACTACGCATCTAGCCAAACAGGCAAAGATAAATGTGTACGTGATATCGGTTACTACCTACGTATGGTTACATACTGCTGTATCGTTGGTGGCACAGGTCCTATGGATGATTACTTGGTTGCTGGTATTGCTGAAATCAACCGAACCTTTGATCTTTCTCCTAGCTGGTACGTTGAAGCCCTCAAGTTCATCAAGTCTAATCATGGCTTGTCTGGAGATTCTGCTGTTGAAGCAAACTCCTACATTGATTATGCAATCAATGCTCTTAGCTAATCGCTTTTAGAAACAAAAAAGCACCCCGACTGGGGTGCTTTTTTATTTCTCCCAAATAAGCTGATTCGCCCGCTTTGCAGGCGAATCAGCTTATTTGGGGTTTGATTTTAGTTGTGCCTATTGAGGAGGCAAGCTTTTGAAAGTGTTGCTTCGCGCCACTTTCAAAAGCTTGCCTAGGTTTTGTAACAGCGCAAAGCGCTATTACAAAATGGTATTTTAAGAAGTCTGTCTTAAAATATCCAAATTTTCGTAATGTCTAAAAACTATAAGATTACGCTTCTTCCTGGGGATGGCATCGGTCCCGAAATCATGAAAGTTGCAGTAGCTGTATTACAGGCGATCGCCCCCAAATTTAATATTACCTTTGCCTTTGAGACAGCCCTAGTTGGCGGCTCTGCGATCGATGCGACAGGACATCCCCTGCCCGATGAAACTTTGGAACTATGCAAAAGTAGTGATGCAGTTCTGTTAGCAGCAGTTGGGGGCGAAAAGTGGGATACGATGCCATCGCATCTGCGTCCAGAACAGGCTTTATTGGGCTTGCGTAGCAGTATGGAATTATTCGCCAACTTACGCCCCGCTAAAATTTTGCCACAATTGATCGATGCTTCTACTTTAAAAAGAGAAGTTGTCGAAGGTGTGGATATCTTAGTAGTAAGAGAACTTACAGGTGGAATTTACTTCGGTAAACCCAAGGGCCTTGTGTCCGATGAGAATGGAATGCGTCGCGGATTTAACACGATGGTTTATACAGAATTAGAGATTGATCGCATTGCCAAAGTTGGCTTTGAATCGGCTCAAAAACGCGGTGGTTCTGTCTGTTCTGTGGATAAGTCCAATGTATTAGAAGTCTCTCAGTTATGGCGCGATCGCGTAATTAGTATGGCTAGTGCTTATCCAGATGTGAAGCTATCGCATATGTATGTGGATAATGCCGCAATGCAGCTCATTCGCAACCCGAAGCAGTTTGATGTGATTCTCACCAGTAATCTCTTTGGCGATATTCTCTCCGATGCCGCCGCCATGCTCACAGGTAGCATCGGTATGCTGCCATCAGCAAGCCTTGGAATTGCAGGTACATCTGGAGTATTTGAGCCAGTCCATGGCTCTGCGCCTGACATCGCTGGCAAGGATCTCGCTAATCCTCTTGCACAGGTGCTTAGTGCGGCGATGATGTTGCGCTATGCATTTGATGAAGGTGATGCTGCCGATGCGATCGAGCTAGCTGTAAATAAAGTTCTTGATTCGGGCAAGCGCACTGGAGACATCATGGCAGACGGATGCGAAAGACTAGGATGTATTGCTATGGGTGAAGCATTACTAGCAGCGATTTAAAACTGAAAGAGGGTGATGCGCTACATTACCCTCTTTCAGTTTGAGCGCAAATCGCTGTAATATTTGTTATTAATATAAAAAATATTGTGAATAAATCCCGTGAGATTATGAAATTTTGGCGATTAATAACAAATTTCCTCTTAGCTATAGTCATGTTTTTAATCCCATTGTCAAACCTGACTCTATTGCCATCAGATGCTGAGGCTGCTAGTTCAACTAGCGTGACAAAATCAATTTTAAATGCGGCAGATGGGGAAGACTTTTCAGGCAAAAGTCTGATCAAGGCTGAGTTTAACAACACCACTTTTAAAAATATTAATTTTACCAACGCCGATCTGCGCGGAGCTTTATTTAATGGGGTTTTTCTAGATGGGGCCAACCTTCATGGTATAAATTTCGGCTCAGGAATAGCCTATGTGTCCAGATTTAAAGATGTGGATTTGACTGATGCAATTCTCACGGATAGCAATATGTTGCGATCAACCTTTGATAATGTCAATGTTACTGGCGCAGACTTCACTGACGCTCTATTGAGTGTCCAAGATACTAAAAAACTCTGTGTCAACGCTTCTGGGAAAAACTCTAAAACAGGAGTTGATACCCGTGAGTCCCTTGGATGTTAAAAACAGATTAAAAAAGAGTGCTAAGTAGATACGCAAAAGAAAACTTACAGCAAATCCCGATCAAACCAAACCCAAATTTTTTGTAAAAGCCCCGCGAAGCGGAGCTTTTGCAAAAAATTTAGTGGTGGGTTTGTTCTCAATCTGCTGTAAAACCCAAAAAGCTGTGGCGATCGCGCAGCGATCGCCACAGCTTTTTGGGTTTTGACTTACTCAAGAGGTTCTACGGAAACTCCGCGAATAATCCTTGATAATTCTGATTTTTCATCGACAGATACCCGCGTTGGTGAGCCGCTTAAAATCCGCTCAAATCCTTGGAACGAATCCTTAATCTGTGCGCCTTGATCGGTAATGATATATTCACGAATACGGCTGTCATGACGCGAACCGCGCATTTTAAATACATTGACTGCCCGTGACATCTGACCGCGAATTTCCACATATTGCAGCAGAATGATTGTGTCTGTAATTGTCGAAATATGGGACTCCGTAATTGAGTGTGAACCCATAAATTGATCAGTCGTGTTCGTAAACAGTCCTGTAATTTCTTCTTGCTTTACATAGCCCGTTAAGCCGATCACAAACTGACGAAATGTGTTGTTACTGACCCCTCTGGCTAGAGCCGAGAGAGAATCGATCGCAATTCGTGATGGCTTAAATGTCTCCATTTCCGACTTGATCACTTGGAGGTGATCTTCTAAGCCAGAGGACTCTGGATAAACGCAGATAATCTTCAGCAGTCCAGAGCTTTCCCATTTATCGAAGTCCGTGCCCCAAGACGAAGCATTGCGGGTTAGTTGTTGTCGAGACTCTTCGTAAGCAAATAAAATGGCCCGTTCACCATTCTCGCAACCATTTTCAATAAATTTACTGACCATGAGGGTCTTACCTGTACCCGTTGCGCCTGTGGTGAGGATAATCGAGTCTTTGAAATAGCCGCCACCGCACATTTCATCAAGGGTGGCAATACCCGAAGAAACTCTGGTATTAGAAGATTTTTGAGTAAGGCGCATTGCGCCTAGAGGAAATATATTGATGCCTTTACTAGTCATCGTAAAGGGGAATTCGCCTTTCATGTGCGTTGTCCCGCGCAATTTGAGAATTTCGGCGGTACGATGACGGCGTTCCCCATCTAATACATTTCTCAGAATAATTACATTGTCAGATACAAATTCTTCCACCCCAAATCTAGCAACTGGGCCATACTCAAGCTCACGTTCGGTAGTCATGACCGTAGTAACGCCGAGGGATTTAAGGCGGGCGATAATTCTAAATATTTCGCGACGTACTAATCCTAACGAGTCGTATTGCTGAAAGATCGCCGTCATCGAGTCGATGGAAATGCGCTTGGCTTTATATTTGATGATCGCATACTGAATCCGTTCGATTAAGGCTGATAAGTCAAAATCGCCAACGACTTCTTGACCTTCAGGATCGGGTGAGGCATCAAGGATAAATAGTCGTCCTTGATCGATAAGTTCTTGGAGATCCCAATTAAAACTGTGAGCGTTTTTGATAATGTCTGAAGGAGACTCCTCAAATGTGACAAAAACACCATGCTCATCTAAACCCGTGATGCCATTGTAAAGAAACTGCATCGCCAGTAGAGTTTTCCCCGTTCCAGACGTACCGCTTACAAGAGTAGATCGCCCCTTTGGTAGTCCCCCATGAGTAATGTCATCTAGCCCTTCAATCATTGTGCGTAGCTTCTGTACGCCTAGTTCTTGTCTTTTTTTGTCGTTGATGTCGCTTTTGCTTTCGTAGTTATTATCTAAAGTGGAGCTACTCATTGCCAATTAATTCCTCGTAAAGTAAATCTAATCCAATTAACACTTTTTCGCGATCAGAGAGATCACCAATAATTTTCCTAACAGGCGGCGGTAGAACCTTAGCCAAGGTCGGAGTTGCAAGTATTTTGTCCTCTTCAGCAAGTTGAGGATTTTTGAGTACGTCAATTACTTTTAAGGTATAAACTCCCTGAAACTCTTTTTCAAGAATGTCATTGAGCATTTTTAGCGCTCTTACTGAGTTTGGCGTGTTACCCGCAACATATAACTTGAGGACGTAAGTTTTACGAATCATTTCACTAAATTTGGTAGCTTTGGCTATTTATAACTTAATCTTTCACTGGGAAGGGAGTAGGCATACTAAAAACTTAAAACCTAAAAAGCTGTGGCTCACGCTGTGCGTGCGCCACAGCTTTTTGGGTTTTGGTTTTTAGTAACGGGGATATCTCTAGGATCTAGGGATAGAGCGCCTGTACAATTCGCACAGATGAGCAATCATGTCTATAAGCGTAATTCGATAGTCTAATAAAATTTCATCATTACGTCCCTCCAGTCTAAGCTGCTTGGCGAAATCGTCCATCAATTGCATATGAATTTCGAGGACTTGGGACACTGAAATATCTGCAAAAAAAGAGAGATTGACAAATTCATCGATTTTTTGGTTCAAGTCATCGTTTTTTTCTAAAAAATATTCAAGGATAATTGACCTATAGATATTTTTCAATCTTCCAATATATTCTTTTCTATCCTCGGCGGATAGATTACGGAGAAATAGTCGTGAGTCTCGCTTGTAATACACCCCCATGTACCCCAGTCTCTCATTAAGTTTTTCGGCTAGTCTTTGTTGCTGAACACTTAAAGATTCGGAAGCCGTATTATGTGGAATATTTACATAGACTTGATGCCTGACCTCAGGAGAGATTTTAATAAATGTAGCGATCGCCTGATCGATGATCGTGGGTAAGTCAGTGAGCTGCTCAAAGTTGATGCTAATACTAGCTTGGTAAAAGTCTTTAGTATCGGTTTTAGACTCTCCTATTTCATGCTGGAATTCGCCATATTCCTGAAGCTTGTCGAGGACTAAAATGGTTGGCACAAAAATATTTTGTGTACCTAAGCGATCAACAACAATTTCGGTATTTTTAAATAGGATTAAGCAGTCTTGGGCATCATCGTTTGCAGTTAATAAAGTTATTAGTGATTCTAGATTGTCAATAACGCTAACCGTGTAGCGATCTTCTGGCAAACAAGCAGCCAGAGTGGGTTGCATTTGGTTGAATTGATCTTCTGCTACTAAGCAGCATACTTGTAGGTTAGTCAAAACAGGCACGGGCAATTGACGAGTTGGAATAGTTTGGAATTGATCTTAAGCTTTATTTTCGCACTTAAATAGCGAAATCATGTGAGATTGGAGGTGTACTGTATCTGGAAGTTTATCGATTGGTGGCTACAAAAAGCATATACTATATCGCGTCTAAGATGAGATCCCTAGTTCTTGTGAAGGGTCGCAGGGCGAAGCCCTACTTCGGTTTTTTCTTTTTGTCCATGTCGAAAACTTTGGTTTTCGACATGGATGGGGTATAACAATAAATTTCAAGGGTTTCAGCGTATGGACTCCCTCATCCTAAATCAGTCTTTAGAAACATATGGACAGTCAATTGTGGCTACTTGCCAATTGTCTAGCCTCACTTCTGAAGCGTTAAGCCTCCTAAAAAAAGGGTGGTCTCATATTGTGGTGCTTAATCAAGAACAGCAGCCACAGGGATTATTTAGTGCGCGATCGCTGTTAAATTGGCAGTCAAGCTCCGACGTTCATGTATTTACGGCTCCATCGGTCACTCTGGATGATGTTGATCTAGAGCCATTACCAGCGATCGCCATGACGATGACGGTAGCTGACTTGTTAGAAAGGATTTCCCAATATCGTCACTCTGCGGACAATTGGGCTTTAGTAGATGAACGAGGAAATTTCAAGGGGATTTTGGAAATCTCAAGTTTATTGAGGTCACTGTTGCAGGTAGCGATCAATCAGAGTCCATCAGTATTAACTTTATTACTGCCTTTGATTGATCAGTTTCCTCTGCCTGTGATGCTCCGTGATGACCAGGGTAAGATCGTTGGTATGAATGCGGCTTGGCGCAATAGTCTACATACAAGTCTTACTAACAATCCTTTAAATATTGCTGAGCCTGCCACCGAGATTATTCCTAAAGACATGACTGAAGACGCAGCGCATTTGATCGCTCCCAAATTACCAATCACGCATCAGTTTTGTACTACGGATGAGTCTTTTACTTGGCAAGTGGTCAATGTGGCTTTGGATGGTAGCTTGCAAGGACTAGAGTTAGCGATCGCCTATGACATCACTGCCCAAAAAAGTCTGGCTCAGGAATTATCGGGGCTGAGTCGGGTCAAGGACGAGTTTTTAAACTGTATAAATCATGAACTTAAAACTCCGCTCACCTCGGTGATCGGTATTGCCAGTTTATTGAGCAACAGCACCTTTGGTGAATTGAACGATCGCCAAAGTCGATATGTCAAAATGATTCACCAAAGTGGTCGGCAGTTGGTATCGATAATTGACAATATCTTTGATCTTGCTAAAGCTGAGTCTGGTCAACTAGAACTTTATACCGAGACTGTCTCCGTCAAAGAGGCTTGTCAAAAGAGTATTCAGTTGGTAAAAAAATTAGTTCAACAGGACTCAACTATTTTCCGTAATTACACCTTTGAAGAAGGTTGGCAACTAAATATTCAGTTAGATATCGATCCGACCGTAAAAACTATCGTTGCTGATGAAATTAGACTGCAACAAATGCTGGTTAATCTGCTATCAAACGCTTTTAAGTTCAGCTTTTTCCCCTCAGAGATAGTTAATGATCTGCCACCAATTCCGCCTCAGATCGGCATTAAAGTGCGATGGTGGGAGGGGTGGTTAGCTCTGACGGTATGGGATCAGGGAATTGGCATTCCCGAAGAAAAGCAATGCCTAATATTTCAGAAGTTTCAACAGGTGGAAAATATGCTGACTCGACGCTTTGAAGGTACTGGAGCTAGCCTATTGCTAACTCGCCATCTAGCGCGTTTGCATGGTGGAGACATTACCTTTGTGTCCCAAGTAGATGTGGGTAGTCAGTTTACAATTTTATTGCCGCCTGAGCCAAATAGCCCTTCAATGCCATTTAAGCAAATTGACGTAAAGCAAATTGACGTAAAGCAAATTGACTTAAAGCAAGTTGATTCAAGTCGGCAAAATATTTCTCTTAGTCAAAGTCGATTAGTTTTGGTAGTGGAGACCTCAAGCGAGGCGGTGGAATTATTAAGAAATAATCTTACCGAGCTGGATTATCAGGTGGTAATTGCGCGATCGGGAACCGAAGCCCTAGAAAAAGCACGGCGCTTGCAGCCTTGCTTGATTTTGTTGAGTCCAGATGTGCCGATGCTATCGGGTTGGGATGTTTTGGCTTTGCTCAAGGGTGATTCGATTACGCAGCATATTAAGGTCGTAATGATGAAGCGTGCTGATGAACCGAAAATCCATGTCCATCAAGCTGATGGAATCTTGTTAAAGCCGATTACGACTGAGGAATTAAGCAAATTTTTGCTTCATCACACGTCTATACCAAAGTCTTTTAAGATTATTTACCTAAATCAAAATATTGCTGAACCCTATATACATTTACTGCAAGAGCTAGGGCATAGCTTAATTGAAGCTGATAGCTTACAACAAGGTGAAGTTTTAACTAACATCTGTCAACCAGATCTATTCTTGTTGGATGGAGATAGTCAACTTTTACTTGAACACCTTGAGCAGATTAATGAATTGAAAAGAATATCAGACTTGCCAATTTTGATCATCACGAAGTCAGTCATTGCCGAAATTAACTGGCTACAGAGTCGATTTAACAAATTAAGTTTGCATGATTGTGTGGGTCTAGATCTGATCACAAGCGATCGCGCCACTGTGTTGCTCACATTACACCAGTCAATCATGACCATAATTAGTCGCACCACACAGTTAAGTAGCTAGTTAAAACCCAAAAGGCTGTGGCGAGCCACAGCCTTTTGGATTCTGGATTTTATTTCGCCGAGGTACTTACTCCCTTCCCAGTGAAAGATTAGCGGCGCGAAGCGCCGCACCGCTAATTTTTCACTGGGAAGGGAGTATTAAATTTAAAGATAATTTTTTCGTTATTTTCTCGTTAGAAGGTTTGAGCCATTTCGCCGAACATAATCCGCAATGAGTTAAGTTAAATTAAAGACTATGCTAAGTTTATGTATACTTATTTTTCATGTTTTACAACCATAAGTTCTATACTGGATCGATATCCAAGAAACAGAAGAGCGTTGCGCCGCAACGCTCTTCTGTTTCTTGGATATCGACTTAAGACCAACCCAGTAAGGATTTTTAGGTCACAAAATAGTAATGCCATTTTGTGATTTGGAATTAATAAGTGCAATTAGTTTAAGGAGTAGCAACATTATGGATCAACAGGCTGAGTCCTTAGACTATGTCAATAATAGTATTGGAGCTGAATCCATTCAAGTGGGGATTATGCACTTTTTAAGTGGAGTTTCAAAATCTAGAGAAACTCTGGTCAAAGAAGTGACTTTAATGGCGATCGCAGAAATTAATCAATCGGGCGGCATTCTTGGAAAGACCATAGAGCCGATTGTTTTAGATATTGCCGAGCCTAAAAGTAACATATCCGCTCAAACTAGACATTTACTGGTTGATTTAGGCCTTAAGCATCTATTTGGACTAAGCGCATCAACTTTACGCAAAAAAGTTATCCCAATTCTTGAAAAACACCAAGCTCAGCTTTGGTATCCCTATGCTTGTGAAGGCTTAGAACTGTCTAAAAATGTCTTCTATATGGGGGCTTGTCCTAATCAAGTTGTCCAGCCTGCAATCAATTGGCTACTTCAACATAAGGGAAAGCGCCTATTTCTAATCGGCACAGATGGAACTTACTCCCGCACACTGAGTAAAATTATTCGAGCGCAAATCAAACAGCAAAATGGCTTCTTGATCTTTGAAGAATATATCCCCGTTGACCAGTTCGACTACCAAGAATGTATCAGCAAAATCAAACATATAGCTCCTGATGCAGTCATTAGTACATTAACGCCAGAACATAGCTCTAGTTTTTTGTGTGCATATGCGGCGGCGGGACTGAGGGCAAATAATCAACCTGTTTTGTCTATGCGTCTAAGTGACGTGGAGCTTCAGCAGATTTCCCAGCAAATTTGTGACCACGAACAAGGCGGGCTGGAAATGTCGTCTTTGAGTGGACATCTAGCTAGTGCTAACTATTTTCATTGTTTAGATAATCCTCAAAATCAAGATTTTTTGCGTAAAGCTAATATTTGGTTTGGTTATGACCCCGAATCCCAGTCTTTAGCGACTAATGCCGCGATGCAAACCGCCTATACGCAGATATTTTTTTGGAAGCAGGCTGTAGAAGCTGCTCAAAGTTTTGATGTTGTAGCCATACGCGAGGCAGCATATAACCAGAGCTACGCGGCTCCTGCTGGGGAAATAATTTGCGATCGCAATCATTACATTTGGACAGCTTGTCACATCGCCGAGATTACCTCCATAGGAAAGTTAGAGATTATCCACACCATCGCTCCCATCCAGCCTTTGCCTTGGTTGGGAGCCGAAGAGTTAAATCTGAATAACTCAAATATTATGATTGAGATGCTTGCAGAAATCGCACAAGGTATTCAACAGAGTTGGCAATTAGAGAATGATACTCAAGAACTAGAATCTCAAATTGCTCAATTATTGGGGCGCGGTCAGGGTAAAGGTCGGAACCAATTAGCGCCAGAAATCACCCGTGCCGCGATGTCAAAGATGTTTAAGGCAAATCAACGACTGCTTAAGGCGCAAGCAGATCTACTTGGTGTTGAAGGAGCCTTGCGAGAAGCCAATGACCTCCTAGAACAGCGTATTGAACAGCGCACCGTACAGTTGCAAAAAACGATTAAGCGGTTGCAAAATGAAGCATCAGAGCGCCAACAGGCTGAATCGCAATTGCGAGAAAACCAGCAGCGTTTTTCGGCGATCGCCGACAATGTGCCTGGAGTCGTTTATCGTGCGGTGCTTCACCCTGATGGAGCTGTGTCTATGCCTTACATCAGTCCTAGAACACAGGTGATCTTTGGCATTTCTGTAAATGATTTTAATGAGCATTTGGAGTGGGTATTTGACATGGCGCATCCTGAAGATCGTGCCGAGCTAAATGAAATGGTCAGAATCTCTGCGGAAGAATTAACTTATTTTGAGCATGAATATCGAGTTTCCAGCTTGTTTGAGAAGGTTAAATGGGTGCGAATTATCTCACAACCCCATCGCAATCAAGAAGGTGACACGGTTTGGGATGGAGTAATCATCGATATCAGTCATCAAAAGTCAATAGAAGAATCTTTACGTGCTGAGCAGGAGAAGTCTGAAAATCTATTATTGAATATGCTGCCACAGGAGATCGTCCGACAATTAAAGTCTAGCAGTAACACGATCGCCTCCAGAGCTGATAATGTCACGATCTTATTTGCTGATATTGTGGATTTTACGGCGCTTGCGACTCGCATTTCTCCCAACGAATTAGTGAATGTGCTTAATCAGATTTTCTCTTCCTTTGATATGCTAGCCGATCAACTTGGATTAGAGAAGATTAAAACCATTGGCGATGCCTATATGGTTGTCGGTGGTCTACCGACAGCGCGAGAAGATCATGCTGAAGCGATCGCGGAGATGGCGATCGCTATGCAGAGGGTGGTTACGCAGTTTAAACGAGATGACAATGAATCATTTCGCTTACGAATCGGCATCAATACAGGCTCAGTTGTTGCTGGTGTGATTGGAATTCGTAAGTTTATCTATGATCTTTGGGGTGATGCCGTCAATATAGCCAGTCGCATGGAATCTCAGGGACTAGCGGGTGGTATTCAAGTTACCGAAACAACCTACGAGTTACTCAAAGAAAAATATTCTTTTTGGCATCGCGGTAAAGTATTTATCAAAGGTCGAGGAGAAATGGATACTTATATGCTGCTCGACAATATATCTTCTCTACAAATCCCCAACAAAGCAGAGTTGGAAGTAGTAACGACTAACAACATTGTTTTAAGAGCTTAAATTAAATCAAAAAAGCTACGGCGCACGCGCAGCGTGCGCCGTAGCTTTTTTGATTTGAGCGCAAAGCGCTGTAAATAGCGATAGTTATACTCCATTCCCAGTGAAAAAATAGATATTAAAACCCAATAATTAGCGGTGCGGCGCGAAGCGCCGCACCGCTAATCTTTCGCTGGGAAGGGAGTATATGGCAATTTACAGAGAAAATAGAACTAATAAAGTTTAGAACTGTTGAGCGAATTTTGGCAAATTCACTTCAAAGCGCTCCCAAGGTTTGGGTTCTACTATCTCGGTAGAGATGTTATTTGCCGCAAATAGCGATCGCAAAGAATCAACATTTCCTTCTGCCTTTAAGAACTTTAATAAAAGCCCGCTGTAGTCTAAATCACCACCTGCGGCTGTAGGTAAAATCACCTTGGGCTGTAGCAATTTAGCGAGCTTTAGCGCCCCTTGCTGTCCCTTGATCACAGTTCCAATTACAGGCAGCTTTAAGTCAATAGTTGGCGTGATTACTACATCAATAGGAGCAAATTCTTTGAGTGAATCTGTATGATATCCATGAGGCTCGTAATATAGCGAAGTTCCCTCAATTAGATCTTTGAGAATATAGCCATTTTCAATAGTAGTAGGACCAGTGGGGGAACCAGTGACAGCTCTAATTTCCAATAAATTAGAGATATTGAATATTTCTCCGTGGGCAAGAGCCGTAACTTCGGCATAGCCTAGCTCTGTAACGAGTTTGGCTGCACTGGGCGAACCGACTACAGGTATTTGGTGATCAAGTTGCTTGAGTGTAGGCGGGTGTGCATGATCTTCTAGCCCTTGCGATAGCAAAATCAAATCAATATTTTCTGGAATTTCTCTAGCAGTTCGACGCTCAGATTTAAAAAACCAAGCTGCATTGCCAAACATCAACGAATCTACAAGCCAAGGATCAAGAAGAATGCGCTTCCCAGCAATCTCAATTAGCCATGAATTACTATCTAGCCATGTCAAATGCATAAGTTTTTTACTTAGTCAGTAATTTTCTAATTTAACTAAATAATATTGTAACTAATATAAAATCCCAGACTTGATGGGCGGCTCAAAGCGCCGCCCATCAAGTCTGGGATTGTCCTAAATATATCTAGCTGTCGCAATTCTAGTTACAGCGCTTTGCGCCACTTTCAAAAGTTTATCTGTACCTCTTAAAGCCTCAATAGGCTGTAATCAAAACCCAAAAGAGGTTGGCGGCGCGAAGCGCCGCCAACCTCTTTTGGGTTTTGATTTGTCCTGATAAAAGTAGCAAAAACTATAAAAGCCAATAAAAAACCCGCAGGAGGCAATCTTGCGGGAAAATGTATGTAGATACGTCGCTAGTGACATAAGTATTGATTTTTTCCATGCTCTTGTCAGTGATATTGCTCACTTCTGTAGTGCGATCATTAAATAAAATTCCAGTGACTTCGATCACACTATTGATTTCGGGCCAGCCATACTTTTGTGATTTGCCATGCCTTTGGCGCGGAAAACCACAAGAGTATGGCTGTGTACCAAGCGACACTTTTGTGGATGAGTCTTAAAAGTATAAGGATCTAGGGCTGTTCACGCCAATAATCCAATTAGAGGGACATGAATGTCATCATGGCAAAAATAGCAAGAAAAATGTCTAAAAAAAAGAATCATCTTTTTCGTTTCTTAGCGATCGCCATTGGAGCAGCAATATTTGCAGCACTCACACCAACAATCGTGCAAGCGATAGAACCGATGGCAAACATTACAACTTTAGAATCTCTGGATAAAACCACAACTCAACTTAAATTATCAATAGATACAAGTTGGGTATTAATGACAGGTTTTTTAGTGTTTTTCATGCAATGTGGGTTTGCAATGCTGGAGGCTGGGCTAGTCAGACAGACGGGGGTTGTCAATACATTAACTGAAAACTTCATCGATGCGGCTGTGACACTCCTTGCTTGGTGGCTAACTGGTTTCGCGATCGCCTTTGGAACCACAGGCAACGGTTTTTGGGGAACTGATGGCTTTCTGCTGAACAATGCTTTTACGATTAGTGACGGCGTAATCAGTTACACAATGGGCGCAGGTGGAGCCGATATTCAACTCAATACCTTCACATTGTTTTTCTTTCAGTTTGCCTTTTCCGCAACCGCCAGTACCATTACCACAGGCGCGATGGCGGAACGGACAGATTTTAAAGGGGACTTAATCTATGCCTTTATTATGGGTGCAGTCATGTATCCCATTGTTGTGCATTGGGTCTGGAATAGCGGCGGCTGGCTAAATAAGCTGAGCTTCCATGATTTTGCGGGCAGTGCTGTCGTACACTCTGTCGGGGGCTGGACAGCTCTAATTGGTGCTTACTTATTGGGGCCCCGCCCTGATCGAGAGTGGGGGCAAATGCCCCCTGCTCATAATCTCGCTTATGCCACCATCGGCACGATGATTCTTTGGTTCGGATGGTATGGATTCAATGCAGGATCTGCTCTATCTTTGCAAAATACAGGCTTAGTTGGATTGGTGGTTGTCAATACATCCTTGGCAGCAGCGACTGGGGCTTTAGCAGCGATACTTTATATCTATTTTCGCTTTAAGCAGTGGCACTTATTTGGTGCGCTGAATGGCTCCTTGGCAGGGCTAGTAGCAGTCACGGCTGGCTGTGCCTACGTCATGCCTTGGGCGGCGGCTCTAATTGGCTTGGTAGCAGGAGTGTTGGTACTTGTGGTTGCAGATATCATCGAGTGGTTTGAAATTGATGACCCTGTGGGAGCGTTTGCGGTTCATGGTTCTTGCGGCATGATGGGAACGATTGCGGTGGGTTTCTTCGCTCACCCATCCCTATCAATCAATCAGAAAGCAGGCTTGTTTTTAGGTGGTGGCTTTGACCTATTGGGCGTTCAACTTGGGGGGGTAGCCGCTATCTCCATTTTTACTGTGGTATTTTCATTTTTAATGTTTGGGTCGCTCAAAGCGCTGGGAATGTTGCGAGTTAACGAAGAAGCTGATCGCATCGGCATTGATGTATATGAGCATGGAGCTTCGGCATGGCCTGACGTTTACCCCATCGACAATATGCAATTTGATGAGGATGACTCGGATGATGCAGAAGATTGAAGTTCAGAAATTAAGTAAGTAGTTACAGAGCTTTGAGCTGTTATAAAACCTAGAGAATTTTTTGAAAATGCCGCTTCGCGGCACTTTCAAAAATTTTTTGTACCCTTTAAAGTTTCAATAGGATGTAAGGGTTTTTGAGTTAAAAAAATGGCGTTGCCATTTTTTTAACTTAGTTTTACTTGGTTTTACAATCGCGGTTAGGGGCTAATTTTTTAGTTTTGATGTTTTCTGACGTGATTTTGCTAGTATTATTCGAGTAACTTGTTTGGTTAAAACAGCTTTTAAAGTTTAGTTTTGTCAATCAATGCAGGTAACTATCAAGATATTGGCGACATCCATGACTTCTGATTTAGGTTGGCAACCAGAAATATCTGAAGATTTATCACCGTTAGATCATCAGCTAGCAATTAGGCAATTGAACTACTACAAACAATTGCTTGATGATCTAATTGATTTATCAATATCTTCTTCCCCTAATCGTGATTTAAGAGAATTTTTGGAGTTAGCTTTAGCCCTAACCCGCAAAATGACTACGAGTGACGCAGGTAGTATTTATTTAATTGATCGCTCTACCCCAGTGCATACAGTTTGCTTTGAAGTCTCTCAAAACGATTCGCAACCCGATCGCTCTCTAGTAAATTTTGCAGTACCACTCAATGAAGATAGCATCGTGGGTTATGTTGCCCTAACAGGCGAAACTTTAAACCTATCGGACGCTCATGATTTACCTGAAAATTCGCGGTTTCGCCACCATAAGACTTTTGATCGCGATATTGAATATCGCACCAGATCAGTTTTAGCCGTACCTTTGCTAGATTCCCAAGCAAATACTATTGGCGTATTTCAGTTAATAAATCGTAAGGTTCAAGATATTTCAATCACCTTAGAAAATGTGCTAGAAGTAACTCTTGCCTATTCATCCCTAGACAAAAGGCTACTGCAAGCAGTCTCTGCTCAAATTTCTCTCTACATTGAGCGATCGCAACTTTTAGGTCAAGCTCTAACATAGGTAGCTGTTGAGAATAAGCACGAGCCAAACTGAGTATTTATACTTAATCTACTTAATGCCTATTCTCAAGCAATTATCAGGAATCCACGTCTTTTCCTATAAGATTGAACATAGGATAAATTATTAAATATTTATACGGAGATTATTTTTTTATGCTCACTTTAAAAATAGTGGTTTATATCACTGTCATATTTTTCATCAGCTTGTTTGTATTTGGTTTCCTTAATAGCGATCCATCTCGTAACCCTGGTAATAGGGATCTCGAATAGTGTCTAATACCCCCCTAGTTAGCCCAGCTAAGACGAATCCACCTAAAGATAATGATTGGCGGTTGTTACTGAGTCTATTGCCATACGCAAAGCAAAACTCTAAACAGCTATTTTTATCATTGCTTTTACTAATTCCCCTTTCGATAGCCAGTGCAGTACAACCAATTTTGGTACAGCAGGGCATCGATGGACCAATTAAAAATGGCGACTTATTAGGTTTGCGATGGATCTGCTTAGTCATACTGCTAACAATTGCAGTGCGTCTTGCATTTCAGGCTTGGCAGGGCTACTTGGTGCAAGAGGTCGGACAAAAAATTACTGCTGATATCCGACAAAATCTATTTCAACACGTCACATCTCTCTCGACTAGCTTCTTTGATCGGACTCCTGTTGGTAAGCTAATCACGCGCTTAACTAGTGATGTTGAGGCTTTAGGCGATGTATTTGCCACGGGTGCTGTTGGTGTTTTGAGTGACCTTGCCACGATCGCCACCATTGCCGTATTTATGTTTTGGTTGCGTTGGAATCTCGCTCTGCTTCTACTGGCGATGGTAATTCCCGTTACAGCTTTAATTGTTTTTTTTCAGTACGAATATCGCAAAGCTAACTTCAAGGCTCGCGATCGCCTCTCAGAACTTAATTCGATTCTGCAAGAAAATATTATTGGCGCAAATATAGTTCAACTATTTCGCCGTGAAAAATTTAACTCGGCACAGCATCTCAAGGTCAACCAACAATATATCGATGAGGTGAACCGCACGATTTTTCATGAATCCGCAGTATCAGCAACCCTTGAATGGATTGCTCTGGTGGCGATCGCAGGCGTGCTGTGGCTAGGTGGTGGGCAAATTGTGCAGGATAACCTCACTTTTGGCGAGTTATCCGCATTTATACTTTATTCACAACGCCTTTTTGATCCAATTCGTCAGCTTGCCGAGAAGTTCACAACGATTCAAGCAGGGTTTACGGCGGTTGAAAGAATTAACGCAATTTTGCAAGAACCAATTGAAATTGGTGATCCAGAATTCCCTAAGACTTTACCCCTTGATGGCAATGGCGAAATTTGCTTTGACCATGTCTGGTTTGGGTATAAGGCTGATGAGTATGTCCTCAAAGATGTCAACTTTACGCTTAAGGCTGGAGAAAAAATTGCGCTTGTGGGACCCACGGGTGCAGGGAAAAGCTCAGTTATTCGACTTCTATCCCGTCTATACGAGCCAAGCAAAGGTCGAATTTTAATCGACGGCGTTGACATTCGCGATATCACTCAATCGGATCTGCGGCGCTGTGTTGGCGTAATTTTACAAGATGCATTTCTGTTTTCGGGCGATATCAAAGACAACATTACTCTTGGTGAAGACTATGCGATCGAGCAAGTGATCGAAGCTGCGGAACTAATGAATGTTGATCGCTTTATCCAAGAGCTTCCTGAAGCATATGCCACTCAGGTACGTGAACGAGGAACAAACTTATCAGGTGGACAAAAGCAGTTACTTGCCTTTGCCAGAGCCGCAATTCGTGATCCGCGCATCTTAATTTTAGATGAAGCAACGGCAAGCCTTGATGTAAATACTGAATTTTTGATTCAGCAAGCTTTAGATCGCCTCTTAGTTGATCGCACTACGATTATCATTGCCCACCGTCTATCGACAATTCGTAATGTTGATCGAATTTTGGTACTCAAGCAGGGTGAAGTAGTTGAGGTGGGAAGTCATGAGCAGCTAATCGCGAGACAAGGACTGTATGCCAGCCTTTACGAATTAGAAATGATGGAGACTAAATAACCATAGTAAAAAATTTAAAAGGGTTGCAAAGCAACCCTTTTAAATTTTTATTGGTTTTAATTTGAGTGCAAAGCGCTGTAAGTGAAAGTAAATAGTCTCTGCGCCACCATTGACTTAAGCTCGGCAAAAAAACCTTAAAGCCCAAAGAGCTGTGGCGCACTCACAGCGTGCGCCACAGCTCTTTGGATTTTGGGTTTTTCTTTCGCTGAGCTACTTCTTTGACAGTTATAGCGGTAATTTTTTGTGAGTAATATCTCGTAAAGTTACAGTAAATCCATCCCCTAACCTAACCGCATTTACTTGATACCAAACTGCCTGTCCTGAATCTTGACAAACCTCTTCTTCAAGATCCTCACCCTCTTCGACAACATTCACGAACTTGGCAAACAAATCAGGTTGAACGCGACTTAAAAACCGCCTAAGTACTAGCTGCCCGATTAGATCTTCACGATTTCGCGAGAATATTCTCGCAATCACAGGATTGACTACGAGACAGCGAAAATCAGTGATTTCTCCCGTGGTAGGTTCTCTAACTGATTGCACAGCAGCAATGCCATCGGAGACGCTATTTAAAACACTAGTAACCAATGCTCTGGACTGATAGAGCATTTCTTCGGTTTCCTTACGTCTAGCAATTTCATCTTGTAGCGATCGCTTTTGCCGTTGAATTGTCAACTGATTTTCTAAGCGAACCACCACTTCTTCGCTATGAAATGGCTTATTAATATAGTCAACCCCTCCCGACCAGAATGCTTTTACCTTATCAAAAACATCGTCTAAGGCACTAATAAAAATGATCGGAATATCGCGCAATTCTTCGTCAGCTTTAAAAGCTTGACAAACTTGATATCCATCCATTTCTGGCATCCTAATATCTAAAAGAACGATATCGGGTCGCTTGACCTTAGCTGTTTTAAGAGCCATCCGTCCACTGGTTACGCTGCGAACGCTATAACCAAGGGTGAGCAATAAATCGCTTAGTAACTGTAAATTTTCAGGGAGATCATCGACTAACAAGATATTAGCTGTCAGTTCAAGCGAAGGATTATAGATCATCGAAAAATATGAAGAGGCTGGGCAAGTATTATATGGTGATTTTTAGAACTATGAATTACTGAAATTATGACCATACATTAGTCAAGAGGGAGTTATGCCGAAACCGAGAAGTCCGTTTAAGTTGCTTGTTCCTAGCCGAGATTAGGCAGGCAAAGATTGTTGGCTTCGGTGAGCGGCGAT
>JBBQRB010000020.1:0-23939 GCA_038215315.1 Pseudanabaenales cyanobacterium | reverse complement strand
GAATTTCCCAAGACCCTCACCCCTAGCCCCTCTCCCATTGAGGGCGAGGGGAACCAGAAAATTAATCTTGCTCCCCTTCTCCCCACGTGGGAGAAGGGGTTGGGGGATGAGGGGGCTATCTTCGCTCTGCGTAAGGTGAGTTACTAAATTCTCTAAATTCAAAAAGGAACCTCGCAGAGCGAGGTTCCCAACCAATTACTTGACAGGACGTTGAATGATTCCTTCAAATACACGACGCTTCGCTTTAGTATCAATACCTAGCAAGCGGACATACTCATCACCATGCTCATCCAGACAGGTCTCCAATGCTCTAATTACTTCCGATTCATTAGACGCTGGGATCGGTGAGCAACTATGCCAAGAGCTAGTGCGGAAGTGCCGTTCATCTGCGTGTTCAGTACCGATACGATAGCCTTGAGCTAGAAGTTGACGAATACGTGTCACCATATCGCCACTAATCCTACCAGCAGTTCCCCCGCCGTAAGAACCATTACTAGAGCTATTTACTTTAACCGCAGTCCGAGTTGCTGCTGTGGGCTGACCGTCAGGACGATTTATTAGTAACTCCATAACGCGCCGCTTCATTTTAGGATCAACTCCCACTAAGCGGACATACTCATCGCTATATTCTGAAATGTAATTTTCTAAAGCGGCGATCGCGGAAGAAGCATCACTTGCTGTAATCGCTGGCAAGGTTTGCCAAGAAGTAGTCCGAAAATGGCGCTCATCAGCGTGTTCAACACTAATACGATGACCTTGAGATAACAGTTGACGCACATGGGTAGCCAGATCATTAGATCCATTGCCATTAGCTGGATGGGGAGACTTATAGCTGACATTGGCAGAACTGGTCAAAGATTGGCTAACTGTCACAGGCTGGCTATCAGCACGTTGAATCACAGTTTCAACTACGCGACGTTTAGCCTTGGGATCAACCCCTACCAAACGCACATATTCTCCTTGATGATCTGCAAGAATACTATTTAGGGCAGAGAGGACAGTAGATTCGTTGGAAGCATCTATGGAAAGTCCAGTTATCCATGAAGACGAACGAAAGCGTCTTGCATCGGCATATTCAGTACTAATGCGATAACCCTGTGCAAGAAGCTGACGAACTTGGGTAGCGATGTCAATGCCGTTGCCGTTAACAGCAGGCTTTTGCGCCACGTAAGAGCCATTGCTGGAAGTAGGAGGAGTATTAAATACAACAGGTTGATCGCTTGGACGCTGAATAATCGTCTCAGTAAGACGACGTTTTGCCTTGGGATCAACACCAAAAAGGCGAACGTAATCACCCTGATTCTCGACCAAAGCTTTTTGAACAGCAGCAATCACAGTAGGTGCTTCAGAGATATGTGGAATGGCATAGGACTGCCAAGAGCCAGTGCGAAATCTTCTTTCATCGGCATATTCGACTGCAACATGGTAGCCCTGAGCTAAAAGTTGTCTTATTTGCTGCGCTAAATCCCCATTCATAGGTTCATTCCTCTGTGCGTTTGTATTTGAGCTTGTAGAATTTATATTGATCTGATTAATTTGATTAAAACTTTGCTTATTAAATTGCCCACTAGGACTAACATCGGCAGAATTATTAATTGGTAATGGGAGATCCTGCTGTTGACGAATCGGAGTAATACAGGCAATGTCAGCAGCACAGCGATACCCTTGCCTCAAGGACTCATTGATACCTACAACATGAACTGCAAAATTCTGCTCTGACTCCCTTACGTTTGGTAGTAAATCAGCTTGTTGCTGCGTTGTAATCACGGCACCAGAAGGAACATATTTGCCCGCAGGAATTTCTACATCTTGGACAAGAGCGTGTAGGGCAATAACGCAGCCATCACCGATGCGCGCGTTAAAAACAGTGGAACGAAACCCAATAAAGCAATTATTTCCAATATACGCTGGCCCATGAATCAGCGCCATGTGAGTAATTGAGGTACTGTTACCTATCCAGACAGAATATTCTTTACCGTCTTCACCTAGCACACGTCCGTTCTTTAATCCATGAATGACTACGCCATCTTGAACATTAGTGCTAGAACCAATGTAAAAAGGACTGCCCTCATCAGCTCGAATCGAGGTTCCAGGGGCAATCAAAACATTGGCTCCAACGTAAACTTCACCAATCAAATTAGAGAAAGAATGGACATATGCAGAGGCATCAATTTTAGGCTCCGCCAGACTCCTAGACCAAGGCGTAGGGGGAGCAGCAAGGCTACGAACTACCATACTAAATTCGCACTTCTAAGCTTTACGCATATCTAAATAACAAGTTAAAACATGGCGATGCTGTCTTTTAACTTGCAAACCCTTACTGGGCTTGACTTTCAATTCGCAAAAGTGTTGATACAGCATTGTGAATTAGAATGACTAAATAGAATTAAAAATATAAGAGCTTAGAAGCACTCCTCCAAATAACAAATTAAGCTACAACATCGCAGAAATATTTTTGACTAGCGCTATTTAATTAGCTACAGCATTCTTTCACTGTATTTCTTGCTGTAAAGATTGCGATCGCTTAGATTCACTGTGTCAATAATCGCGATCACCGCCGCATCAATAGGGCGGTTTTCGCTATTTGTGACCTGCCTTGCACCACTGCCTCGGCTAAACAATACCCACTCATCGACTCCAGCACCCACAGTATCAGCAGCAACTTCATAATCTGAGAGCATCTGTCCTTCCAAATCAACGAGTTGTAAAAGCAAGAACTTAGTACCAGATAAATTGGCTTCTTTGTACGTACTGACGACCGTACCGCAAACTCTAGCTATTTGCATATTGTTATAAGTACGTTATTTGAGTGGTAAATGCTAACTGAGTAAGCAATACATTCAGTTATTTAAAGCGATCGCAATCTTAGCTTGCGCTACTAGCTAATAGGAGCTAATTACGGACGGTTCATGGGGCGAATGGAGTTAACATTGTCACGAAATTGCTCGACTTCTTCGGTGTAGCGAATAGGTAGAACGTATTCGAGGTTTTCGTGAGGACGAGCAATGATGTGTGTGGAAAGTACTTGTCCGCCATTTACACGCTTTACGGACTCAGTGCCAGCAGCGACTGAAGCTTGAACTTCAGATACATCACCACGGACGATGACCGTAACACGACCACTTCCAATCTTTTCGTATCCAACTAAGGTTACGCGAGCTGCCTTGACCATGGCATCTGCTGCTTCTACAACGGCAGGGAAACCAAGGGTTTCAATCATTCCAACTGCGATCGCCATAATTAATGCTCTCCTAAAAAACGAATAATGAAAATAATGAAAATGTGATTATCTAATACTTTTTTGCAAAGATCTTTTTGAGACAATTACAAGCTAGTAAGGTTGTTGAGCTTGAAAGCCACTAGAACGCAAACTGTTCTACTTCTCGCGTGTAGCGAATTGGCAGTACATACTCTAGGTTTTCACTTGGTCGAGCAATGGTATGGGTCGAAACTACTTCGCCCCCATTGACTCGATTTGCAGCATCAACGCCAGCATCAATGGAAGCTCTCACCTCAGAGATGTCACCTCTGATAATGACAGTTACCCGTCCGCTACCGATCTTCTCGTAACCCACAAGGGTAACGCGAGCCGCTTTGACCATAGCATCCGCCGCTTCTACAACTGCGGGGAACCCTCTAGTCTCGATCATTCCAATACCAATTGGCATAATTTAAGCCAGTATCCTTACGAATCTCTAAAATTGAAGTTCTCGCGATTTATCTATCAATCATATGTAGATGCACGAGCGCAGCTATTGATCCTAGCCACGATCAGTTCGAGTAACACATCAAATTTAAAGTTCTTAATATAAAACAAAAATTTAGATCAGGAGTCTCTTACTGTGTTCGTCTTCTTTTGGAAAACGAATCTTGTGGCTAACTTATCGGAATTAATGCTGAAAACTTGCTGCAAACAATTAACTTAAATCATTACTAAGAAAGTAGCTTATAAGTATTTATTACTACAGAAATAACTTCAATAAATCCGAATAATCAGAGAAAATGAATAGTATTGATTGATTCAAATCTATCTATATATATACGATAGCTAGTGGCGGTACATTTGACAATATAAGTCGCCATCATAAATGTAAATGACCTATATAATCTGGGCTTATTTACAGCTAGAAAATTCCCAAAAAAGAACATCCTGATGGTGGGGGTTTAGCATTTGCGCCACCATATCTCAACTCATCACGGAAATCTCACTCCGCAAATGCTAAACCCTCTTCGCCTCAAACGATAAATTGTCCCTGCGTTGCGAGGTTTGGGCGAAGCATTCCCAAATAAAGGCATCTTAAAATTTGTAGATATCGGTGGGAATGCTTCGCCCCTAACCTTGTTGAAAAATTGTCAGTTTTTGGGGCGCGCTAATTAAGGGCGATCGCCGATAGAAATAGTTTCAACTTCGGCAATTTCTAAATTAGGTAATTGGACTAATTCTCGTTCTTGCTCTTGCAGTTCTAGCATCGGAATACTTACAGGTGTCGGGGTCTCGATCCAATATTCTGAAGTTGGTAGCGTCTCTTCGAGATCGTCAAGGGGGCGAGGAATAATCATCAAGGTGTGAAATTCGCCAATGCGCTCGGCTTCATACATACCCGCTTCGATCGCGATCGCCACATCCGCAACATTGCCTCGGATAATTGCGGTACACAATCCTGCCCCGATTGTCTCGTAGCCTGCTAAATGCACATCTGCTGATTTCAACATCATATCCGCAGCGCCAACCATAGCAGGAAAGCCCCGTGTCTCTAATAGACCGATTGCTTGATTACTCAAACGACTGTAGCGACCGTCGGTAAGTTGGCTTAGCTTAGTACTAATCGGGAGAATAGCTTCTAAATTAGGATAGGGACGAGGAATTACGATTGTAGAGACTAGCTGACCAAACTCTCTGGCTGTCTCAGCTCCTGCCTCTACAGCCATCCGCACATCGGTAATTTGACCCCGCACAATTGCAGTACAAAAGCCGTTGCCAACTTTTTCATACCCGACTAGTCTCACAGTTGCGGATTTAAGCATCATATCTGCTGTTCCCACGATCGCAGGAAAGCTAATAGTCGAGACCATGCCCAAAGCGCTTCCTGACAGATCGATTCTTTGAGATGAACTACTGGACATTAACTAACACTGTGGCAGTATGGGATGAAAATAGAAGTAGCTGTAAAAGCTTGACAGCAAATAGCTTATACAAGGGTAAAATTAGTCTTTAGAAACCTAAATCGTTTTTATTTTTTGACTTTGCTAAGAAATGTATACTACTTCTTTCCCAGTATAAGAATAAATATAAAACCCAAGAATTATCGTTGCGGCGCTCCGCGCCGCAACGATAATCTTTCACTAGGAAGGGAGTAAGTAAAATATTCTTAGCCTATTTATTCATATTAGCGCGAGTTCGACAGAAGGTAGAATTGCTGGATTACATTGTTGCAATTTATAGTTAAACAACCAAATTGGCTGCTTAATCATTTAGAATTTCGGTTAAATCATTTTGAAGATGTATTGAAAAGATAGGAAAATGCAATCTCTCGAAGTCATCCCTAAAAATGATTACATCTTAGTCGTAGACGATACTCCGCATAATTTAAACTTGTTAATCACAATGTTAAATCGGCGGGGGTATAGCTCTCATGGCGTAAACGATAGCCTGATGGCACTATCAGTGATCCAGAATGAAAAGCCAGATCTGGTGCTGTTGGATATAAATATGCCTAATATTGATGGATTTGAAGTCTGTCAACAGCTAAAGGCTAGCGAAGTAACCCGTGATATTCCAGTTATTTTTATTAGCGCTCGCGATGAAGTGATTGATAAAGTTCAAGCCTTTCAAGTTGGAGGTGTGGACTACATCACCAAACCTTTTCAAATTGCTGAAGTTATCGCAAGAATTGAGAATCAACTAGCTTTACGAAGATTGCAGCGACAATTGCAAGAACAAAACGAGAAGCTTAAGCAAGAGATCAATAATCGAATTATCGCAGAAACGTTGCTACAAGAGGCTAATGATAAGCTAGGACGGCTTGCTAATTTAGACGGCTTAACACAGCTAGCTAACCGACGCTGTTTTGATGAATATCTGGAACAAGAATGGCAAAGGCTGGCGAGAGAACAACTGTCTTTGTCACTGATTATGTGTGATATTGATTTTTTCAAGAATTATAATGATACCTACGGGCATATTGCGGGTGATGATTGTCTACGCAAAGTCTCACTTTTGATTAAGCTGTCAATCAGGAGACCTGCGGATCTCGCGGCAAGATATGGTGGCGAAGAATTTGTGTTAGTTCTGCCCAATACTGATATTGACGGTGCGATCGCGATCGCTGAGATCATTAAAAATGGGCTTTTAGAATTAGCGTTACCCCACGAGGACTCCTTGGTAAGCGGGTTTGTCACCCTTAGCATGGGCGTAACTTCCCTAATTCCTAAAATTGATGCGCTACCTTCGGTATTGCTTACGGCAGCAGACTATGCGCTGTATCGTGCCAAGGAGCTAGGACGCAATCAGACCTATCAGATTGGCTAGGCAATAAAACTCAAAAAACAGGTTGGCGGCGCGGAGTGCCGCCAACCTGTTTTTTGGTTTTTATTGCCAATCTTCGTTTTGGGTAATGTTCACATCGCGCTTTAGCAAATCATCAATCTCCTGCCAATTGACCTCCCTAGCTTCAGATTCTTGAATTAATTCTCCTTTATGCAGGCAGATCAGGCGATCGCACCATGCGGATACCAGATCTAGTTGGTGGTTAATCATGACAACTGTGACAGGCTGTGGTAACTCGGTTAGCTCGGTCAAAATATCTAAAAGCAAATGGGCTAAACCACGATCTAGGGATGATGTTGGCTCATCTAATAAAAGTATCTCTGGTTCCAAGACTAAAGCTCTAGCAATCGATATCCATTGCCTTTGCCCTAGAGATAGCTCCAGTTCTTGGCGATTGAGTAGTTTGCGATCAATTTGTAGTTTGTCTAGCCATTTTTGCGATCGCAGGTCAATTTCACCTTGTGAAAAATTTTGCAATTTTAACGGATAGGCGATCGCCTCAGCTACGGTCATACCCAGCAAACTTGATTCCTGTGGCACTAGCAGCACTCGCCGCCGCAAGGTTTGGATCGGTATTTCTTGAATATTTTTGCCATTTAGCAAAATGCTACCCGATGACGGATCGGCAAGGCGATTGAGCAGTCGTAAAAATGTAGTTTTCCCCGATCCTGTTGCGCCAATTAGCGCAGTTTTGCTTCCCTTCGCGATCGTCACCGAAATATTTGTCAATAGTGTGCGAAATTTAGTCTGGTAATTAACTTGATAGGCAGCGATCGCCTCAGTATTGGCGGCTACATAAGATGTTAAGGAAACCTTTTGCATGATGTAACTGTCTCTAGCGATCAGTAAAACAAGGAGAATATTTAAAAATGCATTCAGAAGTAAGTTTACAGTCTCTTTTTAAACGACCACAGACATACCATCAGCTTGCTGTTATCTTCACAAGTGTATGTGTTTTTGGCGTAACCACTGCTCACATTGCGCCCGCCTCCGCCCAAAGTAATCAAGCCACTGTTCAGGAGATCATTGACGGCAATCAAGTATTTATCCAAAATAAGCAGGCTACTCTCAATGATGTAGCTAGACAGAGGCAGCAGGTGAGAACAGGGCAGTCAAGAACGGCATTACTCTTTAATACAGGTGCAGTAGCTAGACTCTCCGCTAATTCTGTTTTAAATATTGGGCAGTGCGCGAGACTAAGGCGCGGAACTATTTTAATTAATGGTGCAGTAAATGCTTGCACTGCGTCAATCACCACTGGCGTGCGTGGTACTACTTACTTGTTAGAGGTTGACGAAGCTGGTAATCAACAGGTCAAGGTTTTAGAGGGTGAGGTGGTTGTTAAACGCAACGCAATACCAGTTACTGATGACGACCTAGAAGATAGCGAGTTAGGCAGTGGCTCTCCATCCAAGCCTGCTAATGTTGGATCACCCAATAAAAATCCGAAATCTAAACAGAGTAGCGCACCTCCTAATAACTTTCCAACAACATTCCCGCAAAACGATCCGCAAAATGCTCGACCACTGGAGCCTTTAAATGTAAAGCCTGCGGAAGGGAAGCCCGTTCTTAAAATAGATCAAACCGCCCAATCTACTGGATCTGAAGAAGTCGTACTCAAGGCTGGAGAGAAAGTTGAGGTGGATCAAAGAGGAGCGCTTGGATTGATTCAGCAGCTTACGGAAAACGAATTTGTAGGATTATTGACTGGCAATTTATTTCAAGGATTTACTAGTCAAATTCCTGGGATAGATAAAGTCAGGGATGTTTTTGGTGGACTATTCCCAGGGGCTAATTTCCCAATTTCCCTACCAAATATTCCTCTACTAAATATTCCCAATTTGCCTAGATTCCCTTTCTAAGTAATTTGCACCGCAAATCACTTCTCAACCCAATAAAAAACTCAAAAGCTTTGCAAAGCTTTTGAGTTTTTTATTGGGTTGAGTTTGATTAATACAGGCGATCTAAAACGTAGTTGGTCAAGCCAATCAAAGATTGTTTAGGCGGAGAAGATGGCAACCATTCGAGTGCGGTTAATGCTGATTTAACGTGACTCTTGGCTAGTTCGCGCGATCGCGTTACTCCATCACTGCTATTGACAAGCTCAAGCGCCTTGTCTAAGTCACCGACTTCACTAAGTTCGCGATCAATTAAGCCCCGCAATTGCGGATACTCTTCTAAGGCAAACAAGACTGGCGCTGTGAGGTTACCTTGCTTAAGATCTGAGCCTGCGGGCTTACCCAAAGTTTCAGTTGAACTCGTGAAATCGAGAATATCGTCAACAACCTGAAAGGCAATGCCAAAATGCTTGCCGAAATTAAACAACTGCTCAGCCTGTACCTGACTCACCCCGCTCAGTACTCCAGCCGCCTTGGCGCTGCCCGCCATCAAGGAAGCAGTTTTATAAAAGCTTTTTTCTAAGTAGTCTTCAAGGGTCAAGCTACTATCAAAGGATGTCAAGCCTTGCCGAATCTCACCTTCAGCAAAGTCGGTAATCACTTTTGACAAAAGTTTCACAACTTCAAGATGATCTAAATTGGCTAAGTACCAAGAAGCCTGAGCAAACAAAAAGTCTCCAGCTAGCACTGCGATGCGGTTGCCAAAACTACTATTGACAGTGGGCATACCACGGCGTATCTCCGCCGAATCGATCACATCATCATGCACTAGGCTGGCAGTGTGGATCATTTCTGTGATTTCGGCGAGGCGGCGATGTCGAGTTGTGATGTCGCGATCGCTCATGGTTGCACGAGATATTAGCAAGACCAACGCGGGGCGCATACTTTTGCCCTTTGCTTCAAAAAGATGTTCCGCCGCCGCATAGAGAATTGGATGTCTTGCCCCAACCAACTGCTTCAAATTATCCGTAAGCGTACGCAAGTCATCTTTGACTGGTGCAAAAAGTTCGGTGACAGAAGTGGTTGGAAGGCTCATGCGAATAAACCAGTTTTATAAAAATTTTTACATATCTTCATATATTGTATGAGAATGTTGTAAGAGTTGCGGAAAGAGTCGCAAGGTTTTCTAGAAAAAAGTAACGTAATTAGCTAAAAATGTCTGACAGTCTGTGCTTACTATTCCTTTAGCCAGAAATTTTAAGATCAGTTGGATCTAGCGATCGCTAGAGGCAAATCGTCAAAGGCAACTTGCCTAAATTCTCTATGTATCAAGGGTGATATATTATTTAACAAATCGTAATCCACTTGTCTGCTTGTCTTAATTAATATAGATGGAACTTTGACTAATGATGCCTAGGCTGCTCCTAATCGACGATGATCCCATAATTTCAGAAATGGTTACGCTGAACCTTGAACACGCTGGATATCAGGTTAGCCAAGCGAGCGATGGTATAAAAGGACAAGCGCTTGCTATCCAGTTAATGCCAGATATGATCATTCTCGATTTGATGCTGCCAAGGGTGGATGGATTCACGGTTTGTCAACGATTACGACGTGATGAGCGTACTAAAGAAATTCCTGTGATGATGCTCACCGCGATGGGACAAACTCAAGACAAGGTTGAAGGCTTTAACGCAGGTGCAGATGATTATCTCACTAAGCCTTTTGAGCTTGAGGAGATGCTCGCAAGGGTTAGAGCTTTATTGAGGCGAACTAATCGGACTATCGATACTGCCAAGCATGGCGAAATTTTAATCTTTGGTTCTCTAACCCTAGTACCTGAACGGTTTGAGGCGATCTGGTTTAACAAAACCGTTAAGCTGACCCATCTGGAGTTTGAGCTATTACATTGCCTACTACAGCGTCACGGTCAAACTGTGTCTCCCAGTGAAATTCTCAAAGAGGTCTGGGGGTATGAGCCTGACGATGACATTGAAACCATTCGTGTGCATATTCGCCATTTGCGAACCAAACTAGAGCCAGATCCAAGGCATCCCAAATACATCAAAACTGTATATGGCGCAGGTTACTGTCTAGAGCTGCCCCGTGAAGACGAAGGGAGTCAAAATAATTCACCTGCGATCGCTGAGTGAGATCAGGTTTTTGGTATTTGTGCAAAATTTCGACCGTAGCGATCGCTGTATGCCTGAAAATGATTAGATAGCCTGACACACAACTACTGAGTATTGAATGAAAATTTTATTTGCCGCGGCTGAAGTTGCTCCCCTAGCTAAAGTCGGCGGTATGGCAGATGTAGTGGGTGCATTACCTCCTATTCTTAAGAAAATGGGACATGATGTACGAATTATCATGCCTTACTATGGCGTAATCCCCGCCAAGCTCAAGCAAAGCCCTGAATGGAAGTGGAAGGGCTACGCAATGTTTCAGGAATTTGACATTTTTGAGACGGTATTGCCAGATACTGATGTGCCTTTGTATCTAGTAGGTCATGGCTCTTTCATTCCCGCAAGAGTATATGGTGGCGAAGATGAAAATTGGCGGTTTACGATGTTTGCCAATGCCGTCGCCGAATTTTCTTGGAACTATTGGAAGCCTAATCTCATTCATTGCCACGACTGGCATACAGGCATGATTCCTGTTTGGATGCGTCAAGTTTCTGACATTGGTACAGTTTTTACAATTCATAATCTTGCCTATCAAGGTCCTTGGAAGTGGTACTTAGACAAAATAACTTGGACTCCTTGGTACATGGATGCTCACAACACGATGGCAGCAGGAATTAAATATGCCGATCGCGTTAACACTGTTTCGCCAACCTATGCTCAGCAAATTTGTACCCCAAGTTATGGTGAAGGGCTAGAGGGAATATTGTCATTTCTTAAACCTTGGGGCATTCTCAATGGTGTTGATACTGAGCTTGAGAACCCTGAAACCGATTCCGCTCTTGTTCAAAACTATTCCGTTAAGTCTCTTGAAGATAGAGTTGCTAATAAAATTGCTTTGCAGCAAGAACTAGGCTTAGTAGTCAATCCTGACCAATTTTTGATCGGCATGGTGGGGCGTTTGGTTGAGCAAAAAGGGATCGATTTACTTTTACAAACCCTTGAAAGATTCTTAGCTTACACCGATGTGCAGTTTATTGTTTTAGGCACAGGCGATCGCTACTACGAGTCCCAGTTATGGCAGATCGCAGCTCGCTATCCTGGTCGGATGTCAGCCCAAATTTTGTTTAACTCAGCATTGTCCCATCGTGTCTATGCTGGTTCTGACGCATTTTTGATGCCGAGTCGATTTGAGCCTTGTGGCATTAGTCAACTTATTGCGCTGCGCTACGGGTGTATCCCAATTGTGCGCCGCACTGGTGGGCTAGTTGACACGGTATCTTTTTATGACCCCGTAGCAAGAGTGGGTACAGGGTTTAGTTTTGATCGTTATGAGCCTCTAGATATGTACACTTGTATGGTGCGTGCTTGGGAAAGCTATCGCTACAAAGATGATTGGCGATCGCTGCAACAACGGGCGATGAGCAGTAATTTCAGTTGGCAGTCATCTGCTGAAAAGTATGTGCAGCTATACCGCTCTATCCCAGGATTAGAAAATGCTTAATATTGAACAATAAAAATGTGACTACACTTTTATTATTCAATATTTACTTAGCTAAACTCAACTCATATAGATGTCGCCAGTCTTGTTAGGACTTAAAACCCAAAACAGGAGGCGGCGCTCCGCGCCGCCTCTCTCTTTTGGGTTTTGATCTGTCCTGATACAAGTGGCGACATCTATAGAAAGCAATATAAAATTGCTTTCTATGATTTACTCAAAAATACAAATAAACTAAAACTTAATCGACCTCTCGGTCTTACACATCGATGCGCCAGTTTCCTGTTATCCTTATCCCACCTGAAGCTCAAAGAATTGCTCAGTCAAAGCCAGCAGTTCCTGCGTTTAATATTGACGTTCCCAGCGTACCTTCTTATCGTCAACCTAAACCGATTCACATTCAAGAAGCTTTAACTTTTACTATTGCTCTCATAGCTGTGGTTGCCATAGTTACCATGTTTGCTAAAGAGCTAGGAATTATCTTACTGATTGTGGGATCAGTGGCAATTATCTTTCGGGTTAGATTTCAATTTCAAACCTATCAGAGACGCTATAAAAAACATCAAGATACTTTTCAACGTTACTTAGCCAAGCTGGAAACCTATTCCCATCAAGAGATTCAGTATCAGAAAGATTTGGCTATTACCCATTCTCCTGAAAGAATTCGAGAATTTCGGCACAATCAATTTAGAAACTTTTTTGAGAAAATGCCATCCAATCTGAATGGAATTCCTTTAAAAGAAATCGACAATCCCTTTAGTAAGGATGAAAATGGTCAAGAAATTGAAGGGGTTATCTACTACTTTGGGGTCACACTTCAGCAGCACCTGTCTGGAACTCTCTATCAAAGGATTAAAGTTTATATTCCCAGTATTGATTACAATTGGACTCCTGCCCTTGCTTACATCGAGCCTGAACTGAATTCCCATGTTGCTATTGAGATTAGCTCTCCTTCGGACAATGCAGCTATTGTGATGCGAAATGACTTGGCAGAGAGGTTTTTAGTAGATTCAGGTTGGGTGATCATCAAATTTACGCAAGAGCAAATCCTGCGAAATCCTACCGAATGTTGCAAGGAATTTGCAAAGCTGCTTAATCGCTTGAGTCTTGATGAATCGGTATTGCCTAAGTTTGCAGATACTGCTGATCTGGCAGTTTCAAGACTTTAATGGTTTGCTTGAAAGAGTAGCCGTACTTCATGGGACTACTCTTTTTTTTGCATATTTACAGCCGATATTGACGGTAAACTTCACTGGCGGCGCGATGTAGTAGAGAGTGGCGATAAACCAGCGATCGCATATCTTCGCAATAGCCGCCACCGATCACACAGGCGACGGGAAAACCTTGTGATACACAGGTACTCAAGACCTGCATATCACGACGATAAAGTCCTGCATCGGTAAGGGCAAGTTTGCCAAGGCGATCGCCAATATGTGGATCAACCCCTGCATCGTAGAGAACTAGATCAGGCTTAAACTCTATTAATAAATCAGGTAAATAATTGGCAAGAGTTCGTAAATACTGATCATCTTCCATTCCCTCTGACAAAGGTACATCGCGATCGCTAATTTGCTTAATGGAAGGGAAGTTGATCTGGCAGTGCATTGAGAAGGTAAATACATCTGGATCATCTCGGAAAATCAGAGCCGTGCCATCCCCTTGATGGACATCCAAATCAACTATTAATATTTTTTTGACCAAGTTCTCACTGCGTAAAACTTGAGCAGCGATCGCTAAATCATTAAAAATACAAAACCCCGATCCATAGCTAGGGAAAGCATGGTGAGTGCCTCCCGCCGTATTACAAGCGAGTCCCTGCTGGAGGGCCAGCCTTGCGGTCAGAATAGTTCCCCCCACCGCAATTCGGGTACGGTAAGCTAGCTCTGGACTCCAAGGTAAACCAATTCGACGCTGAGCTTTGGGGTCAAGGTTGCCTGTCCAATATGCCTCCACATATTCACGATCATGCACTAAAGCAATCGCCTCTAAATCAGGTAACTCTGGCGCAAAAAACTGTTCTAGGCTTGCCACTCCATCCACCAACAGCATTTCATGCAACAAGCGAAACTTCTCCATCGGAAATCGATTAGTATTCGCGATCGGGGCGACATAGTTGGGATGATAAACAAATGGTAAATCCATAGTTCTTACCAAAAGAAATAAAGAACCGTGCTAAGCACAGTTCTTTATTTAAGCCTTCACTAGTTGCTTGTGCTTCAGCACTTCCGCCGCGCACATTTTGCCCGATAATGTCGCACCTTCCATACTGTCGATATAGTCCTGCATGGTGTAACTTCCTGCTAAGAAGAAGTTGGGAATTGGAGTTGCTTGAGCAGGACGGAATGGATCTTTGCCTGGAGCTTCACGATAGAGAGATTGGGCGAGTTTGACCACACTTGACCAAGTGACATTGAGCTTGTTAGAAGAAGGAAAAATCTCATGGACTTGAGCAATCATCTTCTCGACAATTTCATCATTACTCATTTTAATATAATTATCCGCAGGCGTAATCACCACTTGTAAGAGCGAACCTTCTCCTTCCTTGTAATAGTGAGTTGGACTGGTAATTGCCAAATCTGCAAAGGTCGAGAAGTCAACTCTAGTGGCATAGAGCAAATTATCAATATCTGTTACCCAGCCATCAAAGCGTAATTGCACTGTGATCACAGGCACAGCATCAAGCTTATAGATATTGTCAAACTGTGACCATGCTCGCCATTTCTCGGGAATAATTCTCTTCACTCCAGGGATATCGACAGCGCAGATATAAACATCGGCAGTGACGATTTCTTCGCCATCTTCTTTACCAGCGATCAGACCTGTCACGCGAGTAGATTCGCCTTCGCCTTCAAAGAGAATTTCACGGATGCCACGGCGTAAATGGAACTTACCACCCCTTGCCTCGATATGTTTGACGATGGGTGCATGAAGGAAGTCATTGGGAGAGCCTTCGAGCATTCTCAAAATCGAAGCTTCAGTTCTGGATGCAAAAAACTGGAAAATGGTCAGCATACAGCGTGCCGAAATATTTTTGCAGTCAATGAAGCCTAATCCGTAGGCGATCGCATCCCACATGATTTCTAAACTCTTTTCAGAGCCGCCCATTGATGTGAACCAATCCTTGAAACTAATATCGTCAAGGGCGCGGATTTGCTTCATGGCGGCCTCATGGTTTAGCAACCCTAAAATCAAAGGGCTACGGGCAAGGGCGATCGCATTTTGAATTTTGTCCTTGAGCGGTAATTGTCCCGTAGTTACAAATGCCTTCAAGCCATGAAAGGGCGCACCACCAAAGTTGCGAAAATCTAGCGCTGCCTGACTACCGCCTGGATTCACAAAAATATGCGTATGCTTCTTGAGTAATAAATGTTCAAAGCCGCCTGTCTTTTGCATCAGAGCAAACAGATTGTAGTAGCAGCCAAAAAATACGTGCAACCCCATCTCGATATGGTTGCCGTCCTTATCTATCCAACTGCTGACCTTGCCGCCCACAAAGGGACGCGATTCAAAAAGCTCCACCTCATAGCCCTGCTCGCTGAGTTCGACCGCCGCACTCATACCTGCTAAGCCCGCACCAATAATCGCTGCTTTCATGTTTATGCTCGACCTTTACCGTCGTTACCTTGTTAAGTTTTGCTTAACATATTGTAATCTTTTTTAGGCTATCAGGGGATAAGTTAGGAATTATAGCTGTCGCCAGTTTTATTAGGACATAAAACCCCAAAGAGTGTGGAGACAGTTATACAAGTACGGAAATTTGAATAATGTTAATCGCAAACTGGTTATAACTATCGGGAAAGCGATCGCGTCCTGTCGTTATCAGCACATGGACAAGTCAAATTTTTTTTGGGACATAATTCCTAAATCAACGCTATTTAGTAACGAGATTAAACTTTTACCCATCGCAAAGGCTAAATTGACGGGGACAGCATTCCCAATTTGCTTATATTGGCTAGACAATGATCCAGAAAAATTCCATTCATCAGGAAAAGTTTGAATCCTCGCATATTCTCTAACCGTAAGTGGTCGAGTCTCTTCTGGATGACATCGTTCAGTTTGTTTTTGAGCAGGGCTACAGGTCAACGTTAAGCTTGGCTCATCCCATGATAATCTGCGAGCCATCCCTGTTTTGCCACCACCCAGAAAGTAACTTCCCTGCATATATTCTCGTTGTAACTCATCAGATAAATCACGCCAATAACCTCCTTGAGGTACAAGCTTTAAAATTTCTTCCTTTCTTTTTGGATACTTTTGACCGATAGATACAGGCACATCATGCCCATAAAGTTCACCAGCTTTTAAAGCATCTTCTAGTACATACACCCGTTTATAAGGAGAGGGCCACTGAAATTTAGCATAGGGAACTAAGTCATTACGTATGCCAACAAGCATCAATCGCTCACGTTTTTGCGGAACTCTATAAAAAATTGCTTTTAATACTTTTGGTTCAATTAGGGTATACCCTAAATCAGCAATTACTGCCTTAATCACTTCAATGGTTCTGCCATTGTCATGTTCTAGTAAACCTCTAACGTTTTCTCCTAGAAAGACTTTCGGTTGACATTCTTTAACTGCACGGGCAAACTCAAAAAATAAGGTTCCTCTTGTGTCTTCAAATCCAAGTTGATTCCCTGCATAGGAAAAAGCTTGGCAGGGAAAAC
The DNA here is from genome assembly GCA_038215315.1 of Pseudanabaenales cyanobacterium. Classification (GTDB taxonomy): domain Bacteria; phylum Cyanobacteriota; class Cyanobacteriia; order Pseudanabaenales; family Pseudanabaenaceae; genus Pseudanabaena. The sequence goes on along the minus strand of JBBQRB010000020.1, from coordinate 7,272 downwards.
CACCTGAAATAAAATCAACTCCTTCAAATGGAGTAAAATCAATATTCTGAATGTCTCCTTCAAGAATATTCCATTGAGGTCTATTGATTCTAAGTGTATTGCAAGCTTGCCTATCAACTTCATTCAGGGCAATAGCTTCAAATCCAGCTTCCTCCAGTCCGATCGCTAAACCACCCGCACCCGCGAAAAGCTCAATTGATGAAAAATTTCTGATTGGCTCAGTTTGAATTTCAGACTCCCATTTTGAATTCAACATATCGCGAATTTCTTTGAATTCACTTAGTTGATTGAGTCTATATTTCTTTTTGCCATTATTACAAGTAAATGGCTGTAGCTTACCATTATTTTCCCATTTCAATACAGTTGATTTAGAGACAGATACTATATCAGCTAGTAGTTCCGCTTTGATGCTATTTTCATATATTAAATTCATAAAATCCTTCATATTTACTAAATGATAATAAATAGATACTTTTTAGTAGATTGCTATCAATTTCTTTTAATTGTTTGACAACTGTATTTGATCTCTCAGCCAGTTTAACGCTTACAACAACATCTTCAATTATTTGAGGAAGAGACATACATAATTTTTTAAAAGCAAATTTATCGCCTGTAACAAGTTCATAAAATTTATCAATGGAGACTCTACGGATTCTTTCATGTGAAACTTTACTTTTATCGATACTTACATTCCATTTTATATTTTGGCTATTAGAAGCTATAACTTCAACTAACATACAAGTAGCTTGTGGATCTTTGATCAGAGTGTCTTGCATTCGCATATAAGTATTCTTGGCAGAGGATGAATTCATCGTGTTATGTTTGTTTTTCATCTCTACATAGATATGCTCTATCTCATTAACAATGTCATAGCCTTCTCTTGGTACAGTCCACCCATTGCCAATAAATTTAAAAATGTTCTGATGAAAGTATCCTATATGGTTTGTATTGCTTTTATCAAGTTGTCGAATAATTTCACTTTCAAGAACATCTTCTATATCTTTTTTATATACTTTTGAATCAAATGTTAGTTTTATTGGATCAATTAAATTCCCATTAAATTGTATGAGATCAATCTTAAAACGATACTTTAAGACAGTATCTCTTACGTGGTGAAAAATAACTAATAAAACCCAATTCATATTTTCCCATCAGTTACTGTCCCTTATCAAATAACCACAGCGATGTTCTCCATCAACCATCCAGTGCGTGCGCTCCACAGGACAGTCTAGAACTGTAGCGAACATCTCTAGCTCATGTCCACACACACTAGGGAAAGACTCAGCAACATGGGCGATCGCGCAATTATATTCCGTAAAAACAAAGTTTTCAGTATTTTCGACAGGAAACCATTCCGTCACATAACCTTCAGCACGACGGATTTCAGCTAACTTTTCTAACTTTTGTCTAACCGAGCCAGCCCCAAGATGTGATTTATAATTTTCAGCTTTGCGTTGCCATTGCTTATGCAACACCTTAGATACTTGCTCCTTACCAAGGGTATCGATCAGCGTATCTAAGAAATTAACCGCAAACTGGTTATAACTATCGGGAAAGCGATCGCGTCCTACCGTTGTCAATGCATATATAAATTGAGGGCGACCCATACCCAATTGCTCAACAGTGTGATAAATCAGCCCTTCAGTTTCCAGATCCTTCAAGTGCTTACGAATTGCCTGTGGACTAATCTCAAGCTTTTCGGCTAAGTCCTGTGCTGTCAACTCTCCACGCTTCAGCAAATTCTGTAAAATGTCATACTTAGTATCATGCTTGACATCATTCTTATTGTCTAGCTTTAAGTCTGGTGTAACCATCTCAGCAGCGCCAATGGGAGTTTCCATATAAATAAGCTCCTAATAATATGTGAGTCTCGCTACGTTTCGCGCTACACACCACAATATTTGTAAAAATTGACTTTGACAACCTATGTGTTGTTAATGTAACCTACAATTAGTAAAGAAACAAGTAAGTTGTTTTAATCCCGTGATTACAGCGCGATGCGTAATCATCCATAAACTATCAGGAGACTCTACTGACATGACTGCAACGGTTCAAGCACTTGTCAACCAACCATACAAATACGGATTTGTTACGTCTATTGAGTCGGACACAATTCCGCGCGGGCTTAGCGAAGATGTCGTTCGCATGATTTCGGCTAAGAAAAATGAGCCAGAATATATGCTGGAATTTCGCCTCAAGGCATATCGCCAATGGTTGAAGATGGAAGAACCAAAATGGGCGAATGTCGAATATCCTGCGATCGATTACCAAAATATTGTTTACTACTCTGCACCTAAGCAGTCAAAGAAGAAGGCAAGCTTAGATGAAGTCGATCCCGAATTACTTGACACCTTTGAGAAGTTAGGTATTTCTTTAAATGAACAAAAACGCCTTGCCAATGTCGCTGTTGATGTCATTTTTGATAGCGTTTCGATCGCGACAACTTTTAAAAAAGATTTAGCAAAAGTTGGTGTAATCTTCTGCTCGATCACAGAAGCAATGTACGAGTACCCCGAACTTATCAAAAAATATTTGGGAAGTGTCGTTCCGATCACAGACAATTATTATTCTGCACTCAATGCCGCCGTATTTACCGATGGCTCCTTTGTTTATATTCCCAAAGGCGTGAAATGTCCGATGGACTTGTCCACCTATTTTCGGATCAACAATGGTGATTCTGGACAGTTTGAGCGCACCTTGATCATTGCCGAAGAAGGTGGCTATGTAAGCTATCTAGAAGGCTGCACTGCACCAATGTTTGATACCAATCAACTTCATGCAGCCGTGGTCGAACTTGTTGCCCTAGACGATGCCGAAATCAAATATTCCACTGTTCAAAACTGGTACGCGGGTGATAAGAATGGCAAAGGCGGCATCTATAACTTTGTGACCAAGCGCGGTTTGTGCCAAGGTAAAAACTCAAAAATCTCTTGGACGCAAGTAGAAACTGGCTCTTCAATTACTTGGAAATATCCTGGCTGCATTCTTGTTGGTGAGAACTCTGTCGGCGAGTTTTACTCTGTGGCGCTGACTAATAATAAGCAACAAGCTGATACAGGCTCAAAAATGATCCATATCGGCAAAAATACCCGTAGTAAGATTGTTTCTAAAGGTATCTCGGCTGGCGGATCACAAAATAGCTATCGTGGCTTGGTGAAAATTTCACCAAAAGCGGAAGGCGCGAGAAATTATTCTCAATGCGACTCGATGCTGATTGGTGATTGCTCACAGGCAAATACTTTCCCCTATATTCAAGTGCAGAATAATACGGCAAGAGTCGAGCATGAAGCCTCTACTTCTAAGATCGGCGAAGAACAATTGTTCTATTTCCAACAACGCGGTATTACGGTAGAAGATGCTGTCTCGATGATCATTAGCGGCTTCTGTAGGGAAGTGTTTAATGCTTTACCAATGGAATTTGCGGTTGAGGCGGATAAGCTTTTGGCTTTGAAGTTGGAGAATAGTGTTGGATAACTATGGACAAGTAAGGATATTTCTAAAAAAGAATATCCCGATGGTAGGGGTTTAGCATTTGCGCCAACATCTTCGCTTACCGCCAAAATCTCCATCCGCAAATGCTAAACCCTCTTCGCCTTAAACGATAAATTGTCCTTGCGTTGCGAGGTTTGGGCGAAGCATTCCCAAATAAAAATATCTTAGAATTTATAAGTATCAGTGGGAATGCTTAGCCCCTACTAGTATCAACATACCTTCTGGTCGATTGCCTATCTTGGTGTTTTTATTGCCAGAAATCACCTAATTAGGAGATTAGTGCAATTATTGTGAGATTGAGGTATCTAAACATGGTTCAAACTCTAGTTAAGCCTTTATCAATTAATGAGTTTCTAAAACTACCAGAAACTAAGCCCGCTTGCGAATTGATTGATGGAGTCGTAATTGCCAAACCAAGCCCTCAAGGTAAACATAGTACAATTCAACTTGATCTTGGCTCTAGCATAAATCTAACTCTTAAGCCTCAGCGTATTGCTCGTGCTTATTCAGAATTGCGTTGTAACATTGGTGATCGCTCTTTAATTCCTGATATCTCAGTTTTTGTTTGGGAGAGAATTCCTCGCGATCGCGATGGCAAAGTATCAAATAAATTCGATATTGCTCCAGACTGGGTTGTTGAAATTTTATCGCCCGATCAAAATCAAACTAAGGTGATTCGGAATATTCTCTATTGTCTTGATCATGGTACTGAGATGGGTTGGTTAATTATTCCTGATGATGAAATAGTATTTGTCTATTTTCGCGATCGCACTATTGCCATATTTGAGGATAAAAGCGATATTTTACCCGTTCCATTATTTGCAAAAGACTTTCAAATTACACTTGGAGATTTGTTTAGCTGGCTGGAAGTATAGTTTTATCGTTACAGCGCTTTGCGATCGCAAAAATTTGGATCACACATCCAAGCTAAAGCATTAAGTAACCAGCCCACAGGTGGAACTACATATTCCTCTAGATCTATAGTTAAATCTTGTTCTTTTAATTGCAAAAATATCCAGCGATTGCCGCTAGTTACGCAACCATAAATTACATTAATAGAATTCTCTCTAATCAAGTTAAATCTCTGCGCTGCCACCATTTCGGCAATACATTGACCTAAACCTGATTTTAAATCATCCTTTTTCGCTTCGACGATCGCTACCACAGGTGCTTCCACAAAAAGTTGTTCAGATGATCGGCTAATCAAGAAGTCACAAACCCCATTTAGACCTATACTTTCATCAACATTAAACTCCTCTCCTGAAAAGAAACTGATTTGGCGATTAAGTTGTTTTCTAACTTCAAATAGAATTGGTGAAATAATTAGTTCCGATCGCGCTTTTTCTGATCCCATAGCGATCGCCAGAGGAATACTTTCTTGCAAAAACTCAATCAAACTGTCGCTAGGTGTAATTATATCCAAGTTAGGTAAAAATTTCACACCTTCGATAAAATTGAGATTCAATTCTTCTTTGGCTTTGCGTAACGTAAAAGCACTGTAAGACATAGTTTCTCGACCTTTTAGCAACAATATCCATCCACTACATATTACAATATACATAACTGTTAAGAAAAAAGAAATGATTGTCGAAAATAGTGAAGTGATTTTATCAGTCAAGAACTTGACTGCGGAAGTTGGTGGAGTCCAGATTCTGAAAGGGCTGGATCTCGAAATCAAAGCTGGTGAAGTCCATGCGATCATGGGACCAAATGGCTCTGGCAAAAGTACTTTCTCAAAAGTATTAGCGGGACATCCTGCATATACCGTGACAGGTGGCGAAATTATTTATAAGGGTGAAAACTTATTAGATTTAGCGCCTGAAGTTAGATCGAGAGAAGGTATATTTTTGGCTTTTCAATATCCACTGGAAATTCCGGGGGTGACAAATTCTGATTTCTTGCGATTGTCTTATAACAACTTGAGAAAACATAAGGGTTTAGAAGAGTTAGACATTATTGATTTTGATGATTTTATTCAAGAAAAATTAGACGTTGTGGAAATGAACCCTTCATTTTTAACTCGTAGTGTCAATGAAGGATTTTCGGGCGGTGAAAAGAAGCGTAATGAGATTTTGCAGATGGCAATTCTCGATCCGACTTTGGCGATTCTGGATGAAACTGATTCAGGCTTAGACATTGATGCTTTGCGGATCGTTGCGGGCGGCGTGAACAAACTCTCGACTCCTCTCAATTCTTCGCTAGTGATTACCCACTATCAGCGCTTGCTCAATTACATTATTCCCGACTTCATTCATGTCATGGAAAATGGCAAAATCATTCTCACAGGCGATAAGGACTTGGCTTTAGAACTTGAAGAGAAGGGATACGATTGGCTTAAGGAAGAAGAGGCGGTGTTAGCATAATGGCTATTCAAGTTTCTGAACAAGTAGAAGATCAACAAGAATTGAAGGGTGCTTCTAGTACCCGCAGCAAATTGGCTGTAAATAGCAAACAGTTTGTTTCGCAAGTAGTCGGCTTGCGTGGTGATATTGCGATCGCAAAAGACACAAACGAATTTGTGAGCGAGCTACGTCAAATCGCTAGCGATCGCCTATCCAGTCTTTCGTTTCCAACTACTAAAGATGAAGAGTGGAAATATACCGATGTTTCTGTTCTCGGAGGGCTTACCTTTGCGAACCAATCAGCCACTGTAAAGGATGTAGAAGCATTAATTGCGCGACATATTGCACCTGAATCTTTAGGAAATTGTCTGGTGTTTTTGAATGGAGAATATCGCAAGGATCTTTCTGATATTAGTGATGCTGCCGAAGGTTTAGTTATTAGCACATTGGCAACTCTTGGCGATCGCATTTTGCCAAAACTGCGATCGCATCTCGCCCAACACCCTGACGCTAATGATTATTTTGCGACTCTAAATACAGCTTGCATGGCAGATGTCGCAATTATTCTCGCACCTAAAAATCTAGTGGTTGAGAATCCTGTCCAACTTCTATTCATTTCTGCACCACAAGCAGGAAATGCAACATTAATCAATCAGCCGCGCTGTTTGGTGATTGCAGAATCCTATAGCAATTTGACCTTTTTGCAAACCTTTGTGGGAACTGATACTCAAAAATATTTCACAAATACCGTAACTGAAGTTTGGCTTGCGGAAGGTGCAGAAGTCAATCATACTAAAGTGCAGTGGCAAGGAAGTGAGGCGATACATATTAATACAGTGGCGATCGCCCAAGCCAAAAATAGTATCTACAAAAATCAATCGATCAGCATCGGAGCCAAGATTTCACGCCAAAATTTGATCGTGCATCAGATGGCGGAACAGACTGAAACTTCATTAACTGGATTGGCTTTTATTGATGGCGAACAGCTTGCGGATACGCATTCTGTAATGGCTCACAATTATCCACATGGATCGAGTAAGCAGTTGCACAAGTGCATTGCTGATGGTCGTTCTCATGCTGTTTTTAACGGCAAAATCCAAGTTGCGAAATTAGCCCAACAGACTGATTCGACACAACTTAGTCGTAATCTGTTGCTATCGGGCAAAGCACGAGTAGATACTAAGCCGCAATTAGAAATTTTTGCGGATAATGTCAAATGCGCTCACGGTGCGACTGTTAGTCAATTAGATGCTGAAGAGATTTTCTATCTCCAAAGTCGGGCGATCGATGCTGAGAGTGCGGCTAATCTACTAACTTATGCTTTTGCGACTGAGGCAATTGCCCAGATTCCAATTGTGTCGGTACAGCGATCGCTTAGTAATTTTGTACTTGAAAAAACGAAAGTATAGCTGTTATAACTCTAAAACCGAGAAAAGAG
>JBBQRB010000019.1:0-24126 GCA_038215315.1 Pseudanabaenales cyanobacterium | reverse complement strand
CGCTTTGCGCTGTAAACCCCAAAATTGGGTGGCGGCGCATACCGCCGCCACCCTCTTTTGGGTTTTACAAGTCCCTTACACACCTTCGCGCAATTTATCTAATATTGAACGATCTTCTAATGTCGAAGTATCACTGGTAATTTCTTGACCAGAAGCGAGCGATCGCAATAGACGGCGCATGATTTTACCCGATCGCGTTTTTGGTAATGCTTCCGCAAAACGAATCTCACTCGGACGGGCGATCGCGCCAATTTCAGCGACAACGTGCTTTTTCAGTTCCTTAGATAATTCTTCGCTAGGTTGGCGATCGCCTTCAAGGATCACAAAAGCAAAGATATCTTCACCCTTAATATCATCGGGCTTACCGACTACGGCAGCCTCAGCAACAGCAGGGTGAGAAACTAGCGCTGACTCGATTTCCATTGTGCCTAAACGATGTCCCGCGACATTAATTACATCATCCACGCGACCCATCACCCAATAATAGCCATCCTCATCGCGGCGAGCGCCATCGCCTGCAAAGTAGACATACTTCCCATCCTTAGGGGCAATATGTTCCCAATAGCTCTTACGGAAGCGATCGGGATCGCCATAAACGGTTCGCATCATCCCAGGCCAAGGATGACTGATGATCAGATAGCCACCTTCATTGTCATGGGCAGGATTACCATCAAGATCAACAATAGCGGGGAAGATACCGGGGAAGGGCAGGGTGGCGGAACCTGGTTTGGTGGAAATTGCTCCAGGAAGTGCGGTGATCATGATGCCGCCTGTTTCCGTTTGCCACCATGTATCGACAATGGGACAACGCCCGCCGCCGATCACACGGTGATACCATATCCAAGCTTCAGGATTAATCGGTTCGCCGACGGTTCCCAATAGTCTTAAGGAAGTGAGATCGCGAGTATTGGGATGATGTTCGCCCATTTTGATAAAAGCGCGAATTGCGGTGGGAGCAGTGTAGAAGATCGTGACTTGGTACTTCTCAATCATGTCCCAAAAACAGCCGAGATTAGAAGCTCTGGGCGCTCCTTCATACATCAGGGTTGTCGCTCCATTGGATAGAGGGCCATAGACAATGTAACTATGTCCTGTAATCCAGCCCACATCAGCCGTACACCAATAGACATCGGTGTCTTTGATGTCAAAAATCCATTTGGTCGTGATATGGCTGTAGAGGTTATAACCTGCCGTAGTATGCACAACACCCTTCGGTTTACCAGTGCTGCCCGAAGTATAGAGAACAAAGAGCAGATCTTCGCTATCCATTGGTTCCGCTTCGCACTTAGCAGAAACACCTTGCTGGAGGTCATGCCACCAATGATCGCGACCTGCACTCATATGGATATTTTGACCTGTGCGCTTGACGACTAAAACACCAGTAACGGAGGGAACTGCGCCATGCTCTAGGGCTTTATCGACTTGTTCCTTTAATGGCACGATCGCATCCTTACGCCAACCACCATCGGCAGTGATCACTAATTTCGCTTCGGCATCGACAAGGCGATCGCGGAGAGCTTCCGCACTAAATCCACCAAATACGACACCATGCACCGCGCCGATTCTGGCACAGGCAAGCATGGCGATCGCGGCTTCAGGAATCATCGGCATATAGATACCAACGCGATCGCCTTTTTGGACTCCTAATTGTTTGAGCGCATTGGCAAACTGGCAAACTTCGCGATGGAGTTGAGCATAGGTAAGCGTGCGCGAGTCGCCATTTTCGCCTTCCCACATGAGCGCGGCTTTATTTTTTCGCCATGTTTTTAGATGGCGATCAAGGCAGTTATAGGAAATATTGATTTTACCGCCGTCAAACCATTTGGCGTTAGGCGGTTGCCAATCTAGCACCGTATGCCATTTCTCAAACCAATCTAACTCGGTTGCCGCAAGGTCTGCCCAGAATGCGGCAGGGTCTGCCTTGGCGCGATCGTATATTTGTTGATATTCTTCTAAGCTCTTAATATGGGCGGATTGCGAAAATTCCGCCGATGGCGCAAATACTCGCTTTTCATTTAAGACTGATTCAATCGTGGGCTGAGACATAAATTTTTAAAAAGTTAGGATCGCAAACGAAATAACTTATTGCATTTCAAAACCCAAATATGATTCGGCGGACAAAGCCCGCCGAATCATACTCCCTTCCCAGTGAAAGATTAGCGGTACGGCGCTTCGCGCCGCACCGCTAATTCTTGGTTTTTAATGCTTATTTTTATACTGGGGAGGGAGTATTTGGGTTTTATTTAATAATTTTGTTATTTTACCGCGATAGAGCATCAGCAATGTCATGGGTCTATAGGCGCAAAACGCCATTACACATTGCTAACCTTCGTCACCCAAGTAGGCTTCGATTACAGCGCGATCGCTTCTCACAATCTCAGGTTTGCCGATCGCAATCAACTGCCCAAAATCTAAAACAGCAATGCGATCGCATAGTCCCATCACCAAGGGTACATGGTGTTCGATTAGCAAAATTGTGAGGTCAAAGCGATCGCGTAACCCACGAATAAAATCACTTAGTTGTGCTTTTTCGTTGGGATTCATCCCCGCCGCAGGTTCATCTAGCAGTAATAATTTTGGTTGCAAAGCGAGGGCGCGAGCTATTTCCAGACGACGTTGATCGCCATAGGAAAAGTTTTTTGCTTTCACCTCAGCGCGATCGCTCAGCCCTATTAGCTCCAATAATTCCCATGCTCGATTGTAGGTTTGAGCTTCTTCTTTGGGGGTTGGCGGCAATCCTAAGATGCCGTTCCATAAACCACTTTTAGTACAAAGGTGTCTAGCGATCGCCACATTTTCTAAAGCCGACAGTTCGGCAAACAATCGTATGTTTTGAAAAGTGCGGGCAATCCCAAACTTAGCAATCTGGTGAGGACGACGGTTTGTGATTTCTTTCCCTTCATAAAAAACTTTGCCGCTCGTCGGTAAGACTAAGCCAGTAATAGTATTAAAAAGCGTCGTTTTCCCTGCACCATTTGGACCAATGACTCCAAAAATTTCATTTTCTTGCACCTCAAAGGACACGTTGTTTACAGCTACTAATCCCCCAAAACGGCGCGTAACTTGCTGAATGTCTAAGGTTGAACTACTACTCATTTATTTAACTCAAGAAGATACTAAAAATGATTCCTTATTTCAGTAACTCTCGCTATAAGAATAGGTTTCATAATCAGAATTTCTGACTATAAGAGAGCATAAGTAGGCAAGCATAATTAAACCCAAACCCCAGAAAGCTGTAGCGCACGCTGCGCGTGCGCTACAGCTTTCTGGGGTTCAAGGTTTCTTTTGCCCATATACTTACTATTAAATTTTTAGTTCTTAAACTATACTCTAAGTCATCAATACAGCAACTGGCTATGCTGCCAACAGATTACTGAAATTATGAAGCTAAATGTCAGCAGGTTACGCTCGATTAAATTCATTCTCAATGCTTATAACTTGATCTTCAAACCTCTAAAATCTGAAAAAGGAGATTATGATTATTTGAGATGGAATGGCTTCATAGACTTGTTGTGGAGAATTGGTGGGGATGGAACCCGAGCCTTTCTTACTAAAAAATTTCTCACCAGTTCACCTCACTACCTTTATCCAGATAACAAAGTATATTTTGTTGCTGGAGAATATGAAAGTTTGCTAGATCGAATGCGTACTAGTCGTGCTGTTATTGCCAATGAAATCTTATCAAAGGTGATCAAGTCAGAGGATGAAGTCTTAGAGTTTGGCTGTGGTCACGGGCTTATAGTCGGTGGAGTGGCAAGATATTGTAAGCGGGCAATAGGCGTAGATGTGAGTCAAGCCATTTTACGGGTAGCCGAAGAGTTAAATCGTGATGTATCAAATGTCAGCTACATCAAGGTCTCTGGCTTAGATCTCAAACCCATTCCCGATCAATCTCTTACTTTTGTCTATTCTATTGAGTGCATTCAACACATTGAAAAAGTTCATGCAGTGACTTTCTTTCATGAGTTTTACCGCATTCTCAAACCTAATGGTCGTGTACTCATTCAGTTTCCTGACTTAACCAGACCTGAAGAATTAGATGCTTGGATGAATGGCACTTGGAAGGTGCAGTCGGCAAGAGCTTATTCCGATTTAACAATGATGCGAATCCGCTACTACACTCCCGAAGAGATTAGGATTTTATTGGGAAGAATAGGATTTAAAGACATTAAGTTTTTAAACTACAATCTCAAAGAAGTTGAAAGTTCTTCAGTGTATTTTTACGCTACTAAGTAGGCAAGCATAATTAAACCCAAACCCCAAAAAGCTGTAGCGCACGCTGTGCGTGCGCTACAGCTTTTTGGGGTTTAAGGTTTTTCGGTGATTAATCATCTTGACCCCGATCAGGGAAAATTACTAGTTTCAAGCTAATCGGGGCTTAGCAATATAACTTTTGTATAACTTAGAACTAACATTGGTTAGTATCTTTTTATAAAAACCTGTGATATTCAGTATTAGTACATAAGTGTTAACTATGGTTTAAGGATCGAAAATAAATGAAGATTTTAAGTTTAATTAGTAATGCAGCGATCGCTACAGGTATGGCAACATTAGCAGTAGTTGCTTCACCATTAACTGCAAGCGCCGCCACATTTAACTTTAGCAATATTGCTGGCGGGGATACAGTCGGAGATAGTTTAGCTCCTTTTTTGAGCTTTGATGTCAATGCTAGTGGTAATGGCACATTGTTTGCTTTCAAATTTGCTGCTGCTTCTCCTACAGGATTTATTAGAACTGTATACATTGACAGCGAATCTGGAACATCTTTATTAGGTACAGGTATTGATATTCAGAATACCCCACCCGCTGTTGACTTTACTGGCGGAGTTAATAACAGCAATTTACCTCAAGGCAACAACCTTACCAATGACTTTGAGACAGACTATGCCTTCAATAGAGCCACTGGTGATGGCAACTCCAAAGCTATTAATCCTGGTGAGCAGCTTAAAGTTTTATTCTCTAATGCTAACTTCACCAATGTCCTTGCTGCTTTAGATGCTGGTTCATTGCGTGTTGGATATCACGTCCAAGGTATTAATATTGTTGGTGGAGTAACTGGTGGAAGTGATTCTTACGTTAACTCTATAACTCCCAAACCAGTTCCGGTGCCTGGTTTCTTGCTTGGCTTGATGGCAGCAGGTGCTTTGGGTGGTACTCGTCTACTCAAGAATAAGAAGCAAGCTTCTTAATTTCTTCTCTATCCATACAAAAAAGAGAGTCTGCACAATGTGCAGGCTCTCTTTTTTATGGATAGAAAAATTAAGCGTAACCCAAAAAAGCTGTGGCGCACGCGCAGCGTGCGCCACAGCTTTTTTGGGTTACTATTAATGCAAAATTTCAATCCTTGTACCGCGCTGTAATAATTGATAAATCTCTTCAACATCTTTATTTTTGAGAGAGATACAACCCAAAGTCCAATTGATTTGGCGTTCAATTAGCCAATCATTCCCTTTCTCCACACCATGAATTCCAATCTCTCCACCAATACCGTCATTAGCTCCAATTTCACCCCTAGATTTAGCTGCTAAAAATTTACGCCAAGAGTCTTGATTGGGATAATCTAACCAAATAAACTTCGACCATTGAGAATGAGAGTAAAGATCTCTAACTTTAAATATTCCCTCTGGCGTGCGTTTATCACCTTGTCGTAACTTGTCATCTTTAGGGTTGCCACCCAAGGCGATCGCATAGGCTTTAACTGGCTTTTTTTGATAATAAACAGTTAGGCGATACTTAGACTTTTCCACCAAAATTGCGATCGCCGATTTATCTAATTTTTTTAGATCAACTAAAGCACTAATCGCCTTGTCTTTGTTTAATAAAGCACTAGCAGCGATCGCTTGTTGATCAGGCAAGCGCGGCAAGTACTGCAACAAATCAAAATTGGCGATCGCATAAATGCTCAGAAAGCTAGCCAATAGAGCCGCAGATTTGCAAATAAGTTTTGAGCTTGACATATTGGCTACACCTTGAAAAAAGGTTAATTCCTTTGCTTAGTTTTAACTTTTAGCTTGGCGATCGCATTACGAATATTTTGCTGACACCACTTTAAAAATTCTGGCGTGATAATCCCTTGAGGATAAAAAATTGTGCCGACCACAATTAACACGCCAAAAATAATCAAGCGCCCATCTTTTAAAAACTGCGCTAACCACAAGGGCATATTATTAATGCCTGCTAGCGATCGCAATATTTCAGGCAGAGCCGTCAGACTCAAACCACCGATCACGGGTCCCCAAAAAGTTCGCGAACCGCCAATCAGGACAAAAGCTAAGAACGTAATACTGGCATCAAAGGTTCCTTGACGGGCATTCCATGTATTTAAAAAATGAGCACTCACTGCACCTACCATACTTGCCAAAATCGCCCCCAAAGTAAAAGCCAACACCTTGTAATAAGTAGGATTAATGCCCATAGAGTCGGCGGCAAGCTCATCTTCACGGATCGCCATCAAAGCACGTCCAACCCGAATTTTTTCCAGTCGATAAGTAAATAGCATACTCAAGCCCAGTAACGGCAAAGCAATCCACAGGTACGCCAAAGGGGACTGAAATGGCTGGGGAATCCCAAATATTCCCACTGCACCACCTGTAATCTCAAGATTGAGTGACACTACTCGTAAAATCTCAACAAAAGCAATCGTCGCGATCGCCAAATAAATACCCCGTAACCTCAACACGGGAATGCCCAAAATTATCGCAAGCAATCCTGATATCACCGCCGAGGCAAGCATTTCCAGCAGTACCCACCAAACTGGTATGGATGCCGAAGCATCGGACACTACGGATGTAAACTTTGTGGAAGCGATCGCGGCAACATATCCACCAAGAGCATAAAACCCTGAAGTTGCCAGAGATAACTGCCCTGCCATCAAAGGTAAATAGACCGAAATTCCTAAAATTGCCCCTAAAATTGCTGAGACTAACAAAAATCCGTAAGTATTAAAAAATTCAGACATGGCGGGGAGATATCACTTGGTAGGATTTATAACTTTTGTCATTTGTATCAGGACAAATCAAAACCCCAAATCGGGAGGCGGCGCGGTGCGCCGCCTCCCGATTTGGGGTTTTAGGCCCTAACAAGACTGGCGACAACTATACCAACGCAGAGCGCTGTATTAGACTAAAAAAAGTCAATTTCGCTACTTAAAAACCAACTCCATATCACACTACAGCCTATTGAGGCTTTAAAGGGTACAGAGAAATTTTTGAAAGTGCCGCTTCGCGGCACTTTCAAAAATTTCTCTGGGTTTTATAGCAGCGCAAAGCGCTGTAATTAGCTATCATTAATCAACAGGCAGAATTATCTTAAGAAAAAATTAAGATTTTTGTGATTTTATCAAAAGCCAAAAGCTTAGGGCAAGAAGCCTTTGATTTTGTTACTTCCTTCCCAGTAAGAGATTAGCGGTGCGGCGCTTCCTGCCGCTAATTCTTGGGTTTTAATGCCTATTTTTATACTAGGAAGGGAGTAACAACAAGTCAAAAAGCTTCGTATCAAAAAGTATCAAACCCGTACGTAAATCTCTAATTTTTTACGTAAACCTTCTTCTTCTTCAAATTCTAGAGAGTATAAACAGTGGACATTCAAATTGGGCGCGGTAAAACTGCACGTAGAGCCTATGGCATCGATGAAATTGCCTTAGTACCAGGAGGCAAGACCCTCGATCCCAACGTGGCTGATACATTTTGGGAAATTGGGGGCTTTCGCCGTGAAATCCCCATCATCGCTAGTGCGATGGACGGGGTTGTTAATGTGGATATGGCGGTCAAGCTTTCCGATCTAGGAGCACTTGGGGTGATCAACCTAGATGGAGTCCAAACTCGTTATGAAGACCCTACGCCCATCCTTGAGAAAATTGCCTCTGTGGGAGTAACAGAATTTGTGTCTCTCATGCAAAAACTCTATGCTGAACCTGTAAAGCCCGAATTAATTCAAAAGCGTATCCGTGAAATCAAAGAAAAAGGTGGCATTGCTTGTGCCAGCAGCACTCCTGCCAATGCCTTTAAATATGGATTCATTGCTGCCGAAGCAGGTTGTGATTTATTTTTCTTGCAGTCCACTGTCGTCTCCACAACTCATATCGCCGCAGAGGGTTTAGTTTCTCTCGACATTGACAAGTTTTGCAAAGAAATGCCTATCCCTGTAATCATGGGCAACTGCGTTACCTACGATGTCACTCTTGAGCTGCTCAAGGCTGGGGCAGCAGGCGTACTCGTGGGGATAGGACCTGGAGCTGCTTGCACATCTAGAGGGGTGCTGGGTGTAGGAATTCCTCAAGCTACAGCAGTTGCTGACTGTGCAGCAGCTCGCGAAGATTTCTTTAAAGAGACTGGCAAGTACATACCGATAATTGCCGATGGTGGATTGGTTACAGGGGGCGATATTTGTAAGTCGATCGCCTGTGGTGCTGATGCGGTAATGATTGGCTCTCCTTTTGCTAGGGCGCAAGAGGCTCCTGGACGGGGCTTTCATTGGGGTATGGCGACACCTAGCCCAGTATTGCCACGGGGAACCAGAATTCGCGTCGGGACAACAGGCTCCCTAGAGCAAATCTTGCGTGGTCCCGCAGGACTAGACGATGGTACTCATAACTTGTTGGGCGCACTTAAGACCAGCATGGGTACTTTAGGGGCTATCAATATCCGTGAGATGCAGCAGGTCGAGGTGGTAATTGCGCCATCACTATTGACTGAAGGTAAGGTTTACCAAAAAGCTCAGCAACTGGGCATGGGCAAATAGAGGCGAAGTTAGAAAATGGCAATGCCATTTTCTAATTTGAAAACCAAAACCCATAGAGTTGCGCCCCGCAGGGGCGCAACTCTATGGGTTTTGGTAATTTATTTTGTACAGCTACTTATCTATAAATTAACTGTGTAGCGATCGCCATTTGTTTTATGACAAAATCAAAGCCCAATAAGTGTTGACAGCAGCTGTATAAAATCAGTTTTTTGAAGAACAGCCTACATCTGGCTATTAAAAAACCGATTTTAGTATTTTCAGACGCTGAAGATACTAAAATCGGTTTCATAATGAAGATTGCTGCTTAGTAATACTTGATCATACCAATTTACTAAAGTGTTGTCACACTTTAGTGAATTAAAGCCCGAACCCAGTGAGGGTTTTTAAGTTAGAAAATAGCAATGCCATTTTCTAACTTGGGTATAACGAGGGAGAAAGGGAAGTAATTAGGTATGGCAAAAATCTTATTGGTTGAAGACAATGAAATGAATAGAGATATGCTCTTTCGGAGGCTGTCACGGCGAGGATTTGAAGTTGTTGTCGCAACAGATGGAATGTCTGGGGTAACGGTAGCCAAGACAGAGCTACCTGATCTAATTGTGATGGATATGAGTCTACCAATTTTAGATGGGTGGGAAGCTACAAAGCTCTTAAAGCAAATACCAGAGACTAGCAATATTCCCATTATTGGCTGCTCAGCCCATGCAATGGTTGGCGATCGCGAGAGGGGCATTGAGGCAGGATGTGATGACTATGACACCAAGCCCATAGAGTTTGCGAGGCTGTTAGGAAAAATCGAGAAACTTCTCAAAAAGTATGCCAGAAATAACTGACTCCCATCTACTGATAGTTGATGACGAACCGATGAATCGGGAGATATTGCGGCGGCATCTTAGAAGCTCAGGATATTTGAATACCACTATCGTTGATAGTGGTCAGAGTTGTCTAGATGTGGTCAAATGTCAGCCCATAGACTTGATTTTGCTGGATATGATGATGCCTGCAATGAATGGACTAGAGGTACTTCAACAGCTTAAATCTCATCCAGAGTGGCGCGTAATTCCTGTGATTGTTATTTCGGCATTAAATGAAAAAGAAATGATGCTGTCCTGTATCCAAGGAGGAGCAGAGGATTATTTAACCAAACCCTATGATCGAGTTTTGTTAAGAGCTAGGGTAAGGGCTTGCCTTGAAAAAAAGAATCTCCATGATCGCGAATTATTAAACAAACAAAAGTTGGAAGCCGCATACAAAGAACTAGCTTTGGCGTATTACGAGTTAGAAATTGTTAAAAATGAACTAGAAGGTTTATCCCATCGCGATGGATTAACAGGTATCGCTAATCGACGTTACTTTGATACAGTTTTAGATAGGGAGTGGAAAGCAACAAGTAGAGAAAAAAGTTATCTGTCGCTAGTTTTATTTGATATAGATTATTTCAAAAAATATAATGATACTTATGGGCATCTTGCTGGAGATGACTGCTTGTGCAAAGTCGCTGATGCTTCAGCACAAGTTGTCAAGCGACCGCGAGACACTTTAGCTAGATATGGAGGAGAGGAGTTTGCGGTAATTTTGCCTGATACTGACGCTACGGGCGCAACGATCTGTGCTGAGCGTATTTGCAAGGCGATCGAAGAATTAAAGATTGATCACATAGCTTCCGAGGCTAATTTCTATGTCACAGCGAGCTTGGGTATATCTACACTCAAGCCTTGCAATGAAATTGCTTCGTCTCAACAATTGATTAAAGAAGCGGATTTAGCACTATACCAAGCTAAGCGCGAAGGCAAAAATCGAGTCAAGATGTGGACAGGAGCAGTGTAAATAATGAAAAGTAATTCAGCAGGATCAAAGCAATGGCAACCCAAAACTTTCAAGTATTAATTGTTGATGACAATGAAATCAACCGCGATATGCTCTCTCGAAGATTGCATAGAAAAGACTTTGATATCTCGATCGCTATCGATGGTCAAGAGGCGATTGAGATGGTACAGGCAACTGCCTACGATCTGATTCTCTTAGATATCATGATGCCTAATGTTGATGGATATGCAGTTCTTAAGCATCTAAAAGGTCATCCGAAACTGAGAGAGATCCCAGTAATTATGATTTCGGCGATCGAAGAGATGGATAGCGTGATGAAATGTATGGAGATCGGTGCGGACGACTACCTAACCAAACCATTTGATCCAGATATGCTAAAAATCGCCATTAATCGTAGCTTGGCAGGTAAAACAAAACCAGTTTTGGCTGTGCCGCCAACGATTCCCTATCGCCAATTTGCACAACTATCCAACGATAGCTCTGGAGAAATCAGTCAGGTAACGGGGTTTGATTTACCTGATGATACTACTCGTGGCAAGCCGACCAGCAATCTAACTTTAGATGAAGTGGTCTTGAGAATTATGCAGTCAGGAACAATTAATCGCAAAACGTATTTATATTTCAGTAAAGCAATTTTTAATACTTTATTTGACAGTCTGGAACTAACCGATCAAGAGTGTTATCAAATTCGTTCTTTATTTAATGCAATTCAGTCAGGGAAAGTAAGAGTTATTGGTTCAGGTTCTACGAAATAGAAACCAAGAATTAGCGATGCGGCGCTAAGCGCCGCACCGCTAACCTTCCACTGGGAAGGGAGTAGGACACTCTTTTAAAAGTCTTTTTGGTTTGCACGCAAAGCGCTGTAACGTAGACAAAAGAGTTAAAGTGGCTGTGCAAGTGTCCCTAGAAAGTTTATCTACTAACCTATCTGATGCAATCCAAAATACTCGCACTGCGGCGATCGCTTTGGCTAAATCATCAAATGAAGTCAAAAATGCGTCTCTAGAGGCGATCGCGATCGCTCTAGAGGCGCAAGCTGAGTTAATTTTGACCGCAAATCATCAAGATGTGATTGCGGCAAAAAAAGCAGGTTTACCAAATGCCCTAATGGCAAGATTGAAACTAGATACAAACAAACTAGCCACAATGATTGCGGGGGTTCGCGATGTAATTCGATTGGAAGATCCGATTGGCGATCGCCAAATTCATCGTGAACTAGATGATGGTTTAATTCTGGAGAGAATATCCTGTCCATTAGGCGTAATTGGCGTAATCTTTGAAGCTCGCCCCGATGCTGTCACTCAGATTGCGGCTCTCGGCATTAAATCGGGAAATGGAGTCATTCTCAAAGGTGGCAGTGAGGCGGTCAACTCCTGCGAAGCGATCGCGACCGTGATTCGCAATGCTCTAGAGACTCTATTTACAGATCATGGTGGCATTTCACCTAATGTGGTGCAGTTGTTAACGACCCGTGCCGAGACCTTAGCAATTTTGCAAATGGATAGATTAATAGACCTGATTATTCCTAGAGGTTCTAATCAATTTGTTCGCTATATCCAAGACAATACAAACATTCCTGTGTTGGGACACGCTGATGGAGTTTGTCATCTATATGTGGATGCTTTTGCCGATCTAGAAAAAGCGGTGGCGATCGCAGTTGATAGCAAAACCCAATACCCTGCTGCTTGCAATGCGATCGAGACCATGCTGGTTGATCAAGCGATCGCGGATAAGTTTTTGCCAATCGCCCAAGAAGCTCTGCAATTAAAAAAAGTAGAAATGCGCGGCTGCGATCGCACTCAAAAAATTATTAATGTTATTCCTGCTGAAAACTCAGACTGGTCAACGGAATATTGCGATTTGATCTTAGCGATTAAAATTGTGGACTCTCTAGAAGAAGCGATCGCGCACATCACTACTTACGGCTCTAAGCATACCGAAGCAATTGTGACCAGCAATCAGGCGATCGCCAATCAGTTTATGAGCGATGTCGATGCAGCAGGTGTTTTTCACAATTGCTCTACTAGATTTGCCGATGGTTTTCGTTATGGCTTTGGCGCAGAAGTAGGCATCAGCACTAACAAAATGCCGCCTCGCGGTCCCGTTGGGCTAGAAGGGTTGGTTACTTACAAATATCGCTTGGTTGGCAATGGTCACATCGTGGCAAGCTATGCAGGCGAACAAGCCAAGACTTTTAGCCATCGGGATTTATGCTAAAGCACTTTACGCTTAGGTACTTGCTCTAAATTAAAGTATCCAAGGCTTCGACACTTACCGCAAATCCCGATCAAACCAAACCCAATTTTTTTGTAAAAGCCGCGCGAAGCGGGGCTTTTACAAAAAATTTAGTGATGGGTTTGTTCTCAATCTGCTGTAACTGGTACATTTTTCCCAGCGCGTTCCTTAAACCCAAAATTAGTCTCATAATGAGAATTGCTGATTTCTATGGCTTTTACAACAGCGCAAAGCGCTGTATGTCGTAAAGTAAAAATAAGAAACATCCAAATTTCAATATTCAGAGGAAAAAGCCTTGCCTACGCTTGGAGTAAACATCGACCATATTGCCACTATTCGCCAGTCAAGGCGAGGAACTGAACCAGATCCAATCGCAGCAGCGGTAATCGCTGAGCTAGCGGGAGCCGATGGAATTACCATACATTTACGAGAAGATCGTCGCCATATCCAAGAACGAGACGTGCGACTACTTCGCCAAACTATCAAAACGCGGCTAAATCTAGAAATGGCAGCAACACCTGAAATGGTGGCAATCGCCCTCGATGTAAAGCCCGATTACATCACCCTAGTACCAGAACGACGCGAAGAGATTACAACTGAGGGTGGGCTGGACGTAAAGGCGCAAGGCGCTCGCTTGAGCAAGTTTGTAAATCAATTACAAGGAGCAGGTATTCCCGTGAGTTTATTTGTTGATCCTGAGACAGAGCAGATTCAGGCTTCCGCAAAAACAGGTGCAAAATTTATCGAGCTACACACGGGAAACTATGCAAATGCCAAAAATGAAGAGGAATTACAACTACAACTAGATAAATTGACAAAGAGCGGAGCTTTGGCGATCAAATCAGGATTAAGGCTAAATTCTGGACATGGGTTAACCTACTGGAATACCCGTCCTGTGGCGCGGATCAAGGGAATGGAAGAGCTAAATATTGGGCATAGCATTATTAGCCGAGCCGTACTAGTAGGTCTAGAAAAAGCAGTAAGAGAAATGAGGGCATTAATTAATTAAAAAAAATCCAAAACCCAAGGATTAGTGGCGCGGCGCAACACTAATCCTTGGGTGGAAAATGAGTAACTTGGCAAGGACTTTTTTTAGTCAATCAAATCAGTCTCTGAGGCAGTTTTAGGCTGATGCAGCCCAGACTTCATTCTTTCCTCAATATTTTTAACTACGATGTACAAAATTGGCACAATAAACAAACTCAAAAAAGTTGCCACACACATTCCACCCATCACCGCAGTCCCAAGCGATTGACGGGCTGCCGCACCTGCCCCCGTAGCAATCACCAAGGGAAAGATACCGATGATTGTGGAAAAAGCAGTCATTAAGATCGGGCGTAATCGCTGTTGAGAAGCCTCGATCGCGGACTTGACGATACCTAGCCCCTGTTCGCGTAATTGATTGGCAAATTCCACAATCAAAATGGCATTTTTACTAGCCATGCCGATCAGCATTACTAGACCAATTTGGGTATACACATCATTAGCAAAGTTGGGACTGAATACGGCTCTAGCCATAACCGCTAACAGAGCGCCTAGCACCGCCAAAGGCACTGTCAGCATAATGATAACTGGATCGATATAGTTTTCGTATTGGGCGGCAAGCACTAAAAACACAAACACAACTCCCAACCCAAAGATAAAGATGGCACTACTTCCAGAGCTAATTTCTTCTAAGGATAAGCCCGACCATTCGTAGCCAAAATTCTTGGGTAGAACTTCTTGAGAAAGCTTACTGATGATGTCGATCGCTTGCCCAGAACTGACCCCTGGGGCAGTACTGCCCGTAATCTGCACCGATCTAAACAGGTTGTAATGATTAATAATTGAAGGTCCAACGGTTTGGGTAACCGTGACTAGATTGCTCAAAGGAATCAGTTCGCCAGTACGCGATCGCACATAGAGCTTATTAATATCATCAGGATTAGAACGGAACTTAGCATCGGCTTGGACATAAACGCGATAGGTACGCCCAAAGGTATTGAAGTCATTGACATACTGCGAACCTAAGAGCGTTTGGAGGGTGCTATAGATATCCTGCAAAGATACTTGTAAGGCATTTGCCTTGACGCGATCTACATCCAAAGTCAACTGCGGCGTGTTGCCACTAAAGTTAGGGCGCAACCCTGTCAACATGGGACGACTAGGATCGGGGTAAGTACTGGCTCGCCCCAATAGCGCTCCCATTGTCTGCTCGATCGCGGGGAATCCTTGATTTGCCTTGTCCTGTAGTTGAAACTCAAACCCACCATAGTTGCTCAAGCCTTGAATTGCTGGAGGTGGAAATGGCACAACAAAGGCTTCTTTAATGGAAATCAGCTCAGGCAATAGACCAGAGGGGGCAGGGGAAAAGCCGCCGATAATCGCATCGGCTGAACGCGATCGCTCTTTCCAAGGCTTGAGAGTAGTAAAGATAATGCCATTGTTAGGTGTGTTGCCACTAAAGCTAAAGCCAGCAATAGCAAAGATATTAGAAATTTCAGGATAAACAGGATTACCCTGCTCATCCTTACGGCGCATGACTCCTTCGATATTTTCCAGAACTTTTTCTGTGTAATTAAGAGATACCCCTTCAGGAGCTTGGACAATCGTAATGAAGTAGCCCTGATCTTCCTGTGGTAAGAAACCCTTCGGCACGGTTGCATAAACCCAATAGGTCATAAACAGTGAGATCGCAAATAGGATCATCACGATGCCTTTAAAGTTAACCAGCTTAGTCAATGTCCACTGGTATCGATCCTTCGCACCATCAATCACCCAGTTAACTGCATTAAAAAATCGGTTATTGGGAGGATTTTCTTTTCTTAGTAAAATAGCGGCTAGGGTTGGTGAAAGCGTCAACGCATTAAAGGTGGAAACCGTAATCGAAAAAGCGATCGTCAGAGCAAATTGCTTATATAGCTGCCCCGTTGTTCCAGGGAAAAAGGCAACTGGCACAAACACGGCAATTAGCACTAGGGAGCTGGCAATCACCGCGCCTTGCAATTCGTTCATCGCGTCGATCGCGGCTTTGATAGGCGGATCTCCTAGTTCTTGAATGCGTCGGGTGACATCTTCGACAACCACGATCGCATCATCAACAACTAGCCCTGTCGCAAGGGTCAAGCCAAATAAAGTTAGCGTATTAATGTTGAAATTTAGCAACTTAATAAAGATAAATGTCCCCACCAAAGCCACAGGAATTGCGATCGCGGGGATTAGAGTTGAGCGCCAATTTTGCAGGAATAAATAAATGATCAAGATTACCAAGGCGATCGCAATCAAAAGCGAAATGATCACTTCCTCAGTTCCAGCCTCAATGAAACTAGTGGTATCAAAGGCGATCTCGTAATTTAGCCCTGGAGGGAAATTGGGCTTGAATTCTAGTAATACTTGCTTGACTGCCTTAGCCACATCTAGAGCATTGGCATCGGGTAGTTGGGATACGCCTAAGCCTATGCCGCGAGTACCATTAAATCTCAACGAGGAACCATAGTTCTCCGCGCCTAGCTCAACTCGACCGACATCCCCTAACTTAATTAACGACCCATCACTAGCAGTGCGGATCACGATCTCCGCAAATTCTTCAGTACTTTTAAGTCTTCCTGTCGCCGAGATCGATAGCTGGTACTGTTGATCGGGTAGATTTGGCTGCTGTCCAATTTGACCCACGCCAACCTGTAGGTTTTGCTCTTGGATCGCTGAGGATACATCTTGGGCGGTCAGCCCTCTGGCCGCTAGTTTATTGGGATCAAGCCAAACTCGCATGGCATATTTACGCTCCCCAAAAATGATCACATTGCCAACGCCATTGACCTTCTTAATCGCGTCCACAATATACAGATCGGCGTAATTACTTAGATAAAGATCATCATATTCGCCATTTTCAGCGTAAACACCGATCGCAAATAGAAAACCAGAGGACTCCTTGCTCACCCTTACCCCAGTTTGTTGAACGGGGGCAGGTAGCTGAGATTGCACTGTAGAAACTCGGTTCTGGACATCAACTGCCGCAAGATCTTTATTCTTGTCTAGATCAAAAACTAAGTTGACAGAGCTAGTACCGTCGTTAGAACTGGTGGAGGTGATATAACGCACGCCCTCGACACCATTTAGCTCTCTTTCGAGAATATTAGTTACAGTGGACTCAACGACTTCAGCGTTTGCGCCCACATAATTGGCGGTGACTGTCACCTTTGGCGGCGTAATCTCTGGATACTGCGCCACAGGCAGTAAGAAGATGCAAGTTGCTCCCAGCAGAGTAATCACAATGGAGCAGACTGTTGCGAATACAGGTCTTCTGATAAAGAAGTCAGATATTGATAGCAGCATGGTCAGGGATCTAAAGGAATTAAAGATGAAGTAAATCTTGAAGGGCTTACCACTGACTGCCACTAAGCATAAAGGGCTTTAACAGCCTCTTATCCACATATTACAACGCTTTGCTCTTTCGCCAACCACAACCCCTGAAGCCCAGCAAATCGCGTTAGTTTTTAACGCTTTTTGCTGGGCTTCTCTGTTTATATCTGCCGCCACTTGTATCAAAACCCAAAAGAGAGATTCGGCGCGGAGCGCTGCTCCACTCTTTTGGGTCACAAGACTAGCGACAGCTTTTCTTGGGTTTTAGAAAATCAACTCAAATAAATGCGGTAGCAACAAGATCAAAGCCACAATTACGGCGGCGATCGCCGCAACTAAAACTGCACCTGCGGCGCAATCTTTAGCAATTTTGGCTAGTTGATGAAACTCTCGCCCCACTGTCAAATCGACAACTGCCTCCAAAGCCGTATTCAGCAACTCTAAAACTAAAACTAAGGCGATCGTCAAACTGATTACCGCACAGGAAACTGCTGGTATTTGTAAATAAACACTCAAGCTGAGAGCGATCGCGCCAATCGCAAGATGAATCCGAAAGTTTCTTTGAGTGCGAAAAGCATAGCTGACACCTTGAGCTGCATATCGAAAACTATGCAACAAATTTGTGGCGACTTGAAAGGATTGATTGCGTTGAAGATTGTTGAGATCAGGGTCTTGAAGTTGATTGCTTTCTGGCATCTGCTCCGACAAAAAAGGCTTTGTGAATGGGAAAAGTCTTTGTAGCGTTAAATCATTATTCATGGAGCTAATTCCAAATAGATTTTGCCAATAGATTTGATTTGTATTGCGAGAAACTGCGTTAACTATCCACGTCTTCCTCTGTTAGGACTAAAAAATGTTGCTTAGAGTTTCCATTTTTGAATAATTTCCATTTTTGAATAATCGTATTGCGATCGCTAAACGCCCACAACACGATTACAACGATAGGGAAATCAAGGTTAACATCTTGTCCTGCTCAGCCAGCATTGCTTCTAAGCTTTGGTCATCAGGGTGATCCCAGCCGAGCAAATGTAATAAACCATGAGCCGCTAACCAAGCCAGTTCATAGGTTAGGGAATGTTCACGTTCCTGAGCCTGACAGATGGCAGTTGTTTGGGAAATTATAATATCACCCAAATAAGTTGGCTCGCAGTAACCAGACATACTTAATGGGATCTTTGGCACATCGGATTCTAGGGCTGCAAAGGACAGTACATCGGTGGGGCGATCTTGCTGCCGATATTGATTATTTAGCTCTTGAATGGTTTGGTCATCAGCGATCGCCAGTGATAGTTCATACTCTATATCTCCTTGGGCGGACAACAAATATTTTTCCCAAATTGCAAACCATTCCTGCCATGTTTCCAGAGCAATTGGATGGCGATCAGCAATTTCGGGGTAAATTTCGCAATTCAGCTCAATACTCAAATTTTTCTCTGCTCCCTAAACTCATATAGTGCTTTGCACTTTCAAAAACTTCTCTGTACCTTTTAAAGTCTCAATAAGCTGTAATCAAATAAAAGAAGGCGGCGCAATGCGCCGCCTTCTTTTATTTGATTGGCAATACCTCAATAGGTGTTGAGGTAGTTGCCGATAGGTCAGATGCCTTAGCTGCCGCCATATCCTTGGCGCGTTTATCAAAATAATCTTTCAAATAATTCCTCCGTACTGGCTTTTCGACGGCAGGTTCAGTGATCGCTTCTTCAGATGTAGAAATTGGGTCAGGCTCAGTGGCTTGCTGAAGCTCATCTTTGGGTGCTGGTTCAACAGGTTTAGCTACTGGCTCTGGAGCCGTTTGCACAGTTTTTTCAACCTCCTGTTGACTTGCTTTTTGAGCCTCTGATTTTACAGGTTCTAAAGCTTCTGGTTCGGTAACAACCTCTGGAGCAGGGATCTCAGAAGCGGGGATCGCTTCAGGTGCAGGAGTTGCGACAGGTGCGGGTGGTACATAGTCAGGGTTGACGATCGCATCAATATTGGCAATCTTTTCACCACGCATTAGACGCGATAGGGTGTCACTGCCACTGGGCTGATAGTTGATTACATGGGCGGTGCTGTTAAAAACATTGGCGATCGCATCACCATCTGGCTCTAGCAATTCCAACTTGACCCAGTTTTGACCAGCTTTAAATCCTGTTAAATAAATTGGCTCCCAACGATCAAAGGTAAAGCTCTGTCCATCAACTGTGGCGCGAACCTGCCAATCATTGAGCATTTCGTCATCATTGCCAAGTAGGTGCTGAGGCGCATTTTGCAGATAAAAATCAAGCATAACTGGTTCCGACCCATAGGTTCCTACAGGTCGGCTGTAGGTCAATAACGGCACTTGGGGTTCGGGGTTGTTTTCACCAGTCTTCGTCAAGACATGGAAGGTCGCTTGGGCATAGGCTCCTTGATTTTTGAAACTTTCATGCCAAGGACGAGAGGCAAAAGCGCGGATCGTATGGGTTCCTGCACTGAGCTTGTCAAAGGTCATGGTTTGATTCAGTTCATAGAGAGGCTTGTATTCTTGATTGTCTAAAGTAACGTGAACGTGAGGACCTAAGCCAAATTCAGCATTTTTGAAAATCGGCAGATTTTTAACGTCAAGTTTTACGGATACCTGAGTATCAGCAAGCACTTGATCTGGCTTGGGACTGATAATGCTGATCTGCGGTTCGTAGCGATCAAGCAGGCGACTAAGTCGTTGAATTTCTTGTGGTGGTGCAACTTCAGCGATACCTGCCGAGATTGATACTGGCTTAGTGGGAGCCACGGTAAAAGTCTCATCCTTACTGCCGCAAGCTGTGAGGTAAAAGCACAGCGCGATCGCAATCAGCAAGCTGGATAACTTTTTCCAAGGGATATTAGCCCATCCGTTGCGTTTGGCAGATTGAACTCGCGAAGTCTTGGCTTTGTCTTCGGGTTGGTTAGAGTTTGCGATCGCGCTCATAAAAACTATGCTTAGCTCAGATTACATAGGCAAATATACCGAAAAATGAGCGCTTTGCTTATTAAGAAAGCTCATAATTTACAAAACACTAAGAATCGGGAAGTGCATCAGCAACTCTCAATATGAAACTTTATTTTCTAAAAGCGATGCTAAGGCTAGCGCCTAAAGCGCTGTAGTAGTATGGTGAGGCAAGACTCGCCTCATACATAACATCGATCCGTCAATGCAAGTACGCCGTCAATCTCAATCAGCTAGCAGCAAAGGTTATGTGATCGCTGACAGTAGCGACCAGCCACAAAATATTTTAGAAAAAATTGTGTGGCAGAAGGAGTATGAAGTTGCTCAAATGTATGCCAGCGAGACATTTGAATCGTTCAAGGCTAAGGTTGTCAATATGCAACCAGCCAAGGACTTTTACGGTAGCTTAAAAAATTCGCAAGTTAAGCCTGCTCTGATTGCCGAAGTCAAAAAAGCCTCACCTAGCAAGGGTGTATTTCGTGAAGACTTTGATCCTGTAGTAGTTGCTCAAGCCTATGAGTGTGGGGGCGCAAGCTGCTTGTCGGTACTTACCGATCGCGAATTTTTTCAAGGTGGCTTTGAGAATTTGCAACTAGTGCGGCAAGCCGTTAATCTGCCGCTATTGTGTAAAGAATTTATTATTGACCCCTATCAAATATATTTAGGGCGATCGCATGGCGCTGATGCAGTATTGCTGATTGCCGCGATTCTCACGGATACTGATTTGGCAGAATTACAAGCTTTGATCCATGAGCTAGGCATGACCGCGTTAGTGGAAGTACATACTCAATCAGAACTTGATCGCGTTTTAGAAATTGCCGATGTGCGGTTAATTGGCATTAACAATCGAAATTTAGAAACTTTTGAAGTTAACTTAGCGCAGACTAAAATTCTGATCGATAAATTAGCACCTGAGCTTAAAAATAAATATCTCTGGGTCAGTGAGTCTGGTATTTACACTCGTCAAGATTTGGACTTTGTTCAGGACTGCGGCGCAAGTGCAGTCTTGGTCGGTGAATCTCTAATTAAGCAACCAAACATTGAAGAAGCAGTTAAAGATTTACTAAAATAAACCCAAAAATCTGTAGCACACGCGCAGCGTGCGCTACAGATTTTTGGGTTTTGGGTTTAACTATACTTGCCTACTTAGAAGGCGTAGAATGCTGGGCTGATGAGGCTAGGTTTGGCGGTATTGTCATTCAACCACACC
Organism: Pseudanabaenales cyanobacterium; assembly: GCA_038215315.1. Lineage (GTDB taxonomy): Bacteria > Cyanobacteriota > Cyanobacteriia > Pseudanabaenales > Pseudanabaenaceae > Pseudanabaena. The sequence continues at coordinate 2,830 of JBBQRB010000019.1, read as the reverse complement.
ATTGAGAGCCATTATTTGCGCCACCACTCATAATTCTGGTTTACGGCTATATGTTTAAATACAGTAATCGATTTTGAACTTAGCCTCATCTGTGGAGCATTATGTGTGGAATTGTTGGCTATATCGGACATCGTTCGGCAAATGAAGTTTTAATCTCAGGCTTACGCAAGCTCGAATATCGCGGCTATGACTCCGCAGGCGTTGCGACAATTCCCCTCGGCGATCGCAATCTTCATCGAGTAAGAGCAAAGGGCAAATTGATTCAACTCGAAGAAAAGCTGAAACTTGATACGGCTCCTCAAGCGCCCATTGGCATTGGACATACCCGATGGGCAACCCACGGCAAACCCGAAGAACACAATGCCCACCCGCACACCAACACGATCGGTAATCTCGCCGTTGTTCAAAATGGTATCGTTGAAAATTATCATTTACTGCGTACAGATCTAAAAGAACTCGGTCATATTTTTGTCAGCGAGACCGATACAGAAGTAATTCCCCATTTGATTGCCGAATTTCTCCATCAAATAGAAAAGCAAGGTAATATCATTCCCAAAAAGTCACCCTCAATTCTGTTTGAAGCGGTGCGCCTAGCTGTCGAAAAGCTGCAAGGAGCCTATGCGATCGCGGTCATCCATGCCGAATATCCCGATGAATTGATCGTTGTGCGTCAGCAAGCCCCCCTCGTAATTGGGATCGGCAAAGATGAGAACTTCTGCGCCTCCGATACGCCCGCGTTGGTAGCCTATACTCGCACGGTGATTGCCCTCGAAAATGGTGAAATCGCCCGAATCACAAGAGAATCAGTACAGGTTTACAATGCCAAAGGCGATCGCTTGCGCCGTGCGCCCCAAACCCTCAACTGGAACCCCACGATGGTTGAGAAGCAGGGCTTTAAGCACTATATGCTCAAAGAAATTTACGAGCAACCTGGGGTGTTCCGCTCTGGTTTAGCTACCTATATCACTGAAGCCAATCAAGTTCATTTGCGTCTGCCCGCAGGATTTATTGACAACATAGAACGAGTGGAAATAATCGCTTGCGGCACAAGCTGGCACGCTTCTCTAGTTGGCAAATATCTACTAGAGCAACTTGCGGGTGTTCCGACTACAGTTCAATATGCTTCCGAATATCGATACTCGCCGCCGCCATCTTTAGCGAATACCCTTGTCATTGGTGTGACCCAATCGGGCGAAACCGCAGATACTCTCGCCGCTCTAGAGTTAGCCAAGTCCAGAGGCGATCGCTGTCTTGGCATTACCAATCGCGTTGAAAGTTCCATAGGCAGAATCGCCGATGCCGTGATTGATACCCAAGCAGGAATTGAAATTGGCGTTGCTGCGACTAAGACTTTCATTGCTCAATTACTGATCTTCTACTTATTGGCTCTAGAGTTTGGCTCCGCTAAAGGGACAATTTCTGAGGCAAAAAATCAAGATCTAGTTGAAGGATTGCGACAACTTCCTGCCTATATGGAACGGATTCTCGAAAGCCAAGAACGTTATATCGAAGACCTTTCGCGGCAGTTCACTCATACCAAAGACTTTATCTTCCTCGGTCGTGGCATCAATTTTCCGATCGCTCTTGAAGGCGCACTCAAGCTCAAAGAGATTAGTTACATTCATGCGGAAGGCTATCCCGCAGGGGAAATGAAGCATGGACCGATCGCTTTATTAGATGAAGGCGTACCTGTGGTGGCGATCGCTACTCCTGGGGCTGTTTATGAAAAGGTGCTATCCAATTCTCAAGAAGCCAAAGCCAGAGATGCCAAATTAATCGGGGTCGCGCCCCTAGATGATCCTGCCGCCGATGAGGTATTTGATTACATTCTGCCAATCCCCATCGTCGATGAAATTTTTTCGCCTGTGCTTACCGTAATACCCTTGCAGCTTTTGGCTTACCACGTTGCTGCTCATCGCGGTCTGGATGTCGATCAGCCCAGAAACCTAGCCAAGTCTGTCACCGTTGAGTAGTACCTAAAGAGCCATAGCGCACGCGCTATAGCTCTTTAGGTTTTAATTCTGTAAGTTAATCTCACAACCAAGTAGGATGATTGCGGCGCAATTACCCTACTGCTTTTGGCAATGTCTTTACCAATTCTCTATTCTTTTCGGCGCTGTCCCTATGCGATTCGGGCAAGGATGGCGATCGCTTACGCCAATATTGACCATGAACTTAGGGAAGTTTCCCTAAAAAACAAACCGCAACCAATGTTAGATATCTCGCCAAAAGGAACAACACCTGTAATGCAGATATTTAACGAAAAAGACTCAATAGTTTTAGAAGAAAGTCTAGACATCATGAATTGGGCTTTGCGGCAAAGAGATCCAGCAGGATGGCTAGAACTAGATGCTCAACAAGAGGCGATCGCGCAGAAGCTAGTCTATACCAACGACTCCACCTTCAAAAAGTCCCTTGATCAATACAAATATCCCAATCGCTTTCCCGATCATCCCCAAGGGTTTTATCGCCAGCAGGGAGAAGTATTCTTACAATTCCTTGAATCTCAGTTAGAGGAGAACAATAATTTTTTGATTTGCGATCGCCAAACCTTAGCTGATGTGGCGATTCTCCCTTTCATTAGACAATTTGCTTACGTGGATATGGATTGGTTTCAGAGCAGTTCCTATCTACATTTGCGGCAATGGTTACAATGGCATGAAGATAGCCATCTCTTTGAAATTGTGATGCAGAAATTTCCTGTATGGATTCCGTAGCCAAGAGAGGGGGGGGGCGGGGAGCGCCCCCGCCCAATCATTTTGGTTTTTTTTTTGTTTTATGAGATTTAATAGTTATTAGGAGAGAGAGAAAATTTTTTAATTTGCGCGAA
>JBBQRB010000018.1:0-24252 GCA_038215315.1 Pseudanabaenales cyanobacterium | reverse complement strand
AGGTTAAAGCGTCTAGAGGCTCAAAACCCTTGCACTTCCATGGAAAATCGATGGGTAAATTGGGGAAATACGCGACAAAATACAATTTTTCAAGCTGTATTGCCTCTAAATTCTCTCTGTAGACTTTTTCAGCAAGCCCTACTTATTTTCTTTTAACGTAACTATTAGATTCGGTAAACCTTCGAGTTTTTCCTCAGGTTGCGTTGGTTCAGTCTGAGGCGTAAATATTATTAATCCATTGGGAATGCATTCTACTTCTATGGGAGTGTGACCGATAATTTCTCCATCCAAAACTACATTTTGAGGAGGATTAGTGTTGATTTTGAAACTCTTAGCACGTAAGTAGCCGATATCGGGACGATTAACTGCTTCCCCATTTAAAGCTGAAGTTAATAGCTCGAAGGAAGCCGCGATCGCCGTAGTTTTAGACTTGGTGGACACAATCGTCAAATCTAAAAGTCCATCATCAAAGATCACCCCAGCAACTCCCTGCGCCAAAATCGAGGTGGGCGGAGCCGCGTTAGCGATCGTCAAGGCGGCGGCAGTAACTGTAATTATCTTGTCTTCAGTTTCGATCTCGGCATCAAACTGCTGCATCTTGCCTAACTGATCAATACCAGCCGCAACATAAGCTAACATCCCTAACCAATTTTTAGCTTCTCGCCCTGCATTTTTTACCGTTTCCGCTTCAAAACCAATTCCTGCTAGGAGTAGCATCGGCAGACCATTACAGGTTGCGGCATCGACGACGCGAGTATGTCCTGCCAAAATACTTTCACAAGCAGGAGCGATCGCAATTGGCAATCCTAAGGCATTCGCAAATCCATTAGCAGTCCCACGCGAGATGATACCCAGTGGAATGTTTTTACCAATCAAAGCGTCAGCTACTGCTGAGATCGTGCCATCACCGCCTGAAGCAATCAGAGCAGTCACGCCAAGTTGGATCGCTTCTCTTGCTAGCTCTGCGGCGCTAACTTCAGGGGTAGTCATCTGTACATCTAAGGCGATCGCAGGTTCTAGAATTGATCTAATCATTGCTAAGTCTTGCTCAGGATTTCCTTGCCCTGCGACAGGGTTAAAAATCAAACACATAGATTCTGGCTGCATTTTTTCAATCTCGTTCATCAATCTAAAATCAAATGTAGTCATGCAATGTAGTTGTGTCGTAAGGGCTTCGTTCTCGCATCACTAATTCTTGGGTGGGAAGAGAGTACCAAATTAAAACTTTCAATATTTCTTTAGGATTACCGCTTATTTTAGCTTGCATAGCTGTCGCCAGTATAAAAGCCAAAAGAGGGAGGCGGCGCGGAGCGCCGCCTCTCTTTTGGCTTTTGATTTGTCCTGATACGAGTGGCGATAGCTGTAACTAAAAATTAGAGTTAAATCAAGACAAAACAAGTAAGAGCAAGTAATCAAGTCAAATAGCCATTTTAAACCTATTTTTTGCCATTAAATGCCTAGTGACATTTATCAATGATTAAAGTACATTAATCAAAGAGTTTTTGGTATGCCTCTATGAATTGTTTCCACGATGCGTCTGCACCTGTACTATCTTTGTCTGCTTCTAAGGCTCGCTCATTCGGGATTTCTGAAAACACACATGGAGATACCGCCTCTTCAGAGTTTTTTACAGTATGGCAGATGCTTTGTTCTCGCCTAGATGCCTTCAAACAAAATTCTCCTAATAACTCCTACAACAACTGGCAGGTTAGCTTTTCTAATCCTGTGGCTGTGTCGGACTACATCACCATGCGTTGCTTGCTGACGATTGATGGCATTACCCGTGAGGCGACAGGTAGCGATAAGGGTTGCTTAATTCAGGTAGGATCTTCGACAATCGGAGTTCACGCTCCCGAACGTGCCATGCTCAACGCTTTTTGCAATGCGGCTGTCCATTTTGGGATCATCTTGCCCTTCTATCAAATTCGTGCCCAAAAGCCCCCAGACGATCATCACGATCTAGAATCCGTAGTTAGCATTCTCCGTAAGATGCAGAACAAGCAAAAACTAAAGCGTGGTTTTAAGGCTTTGTCTTCTCTTGTCGGTTTGATGTCTCGTCATGGCTAAGAGCAATGGATTTATATAGCGCAGAGCGCTATATAAATCCTACAAAAAAAGATCGGTGACGCTATGCGCCACCGATCTTTTTTTGTGAGTTAGCAATTCATGTATTGCCCTCATATTGCATACTAAAACCCAAGAAGGGAGTTATGGCGCGAAGCGCCGTAACTCCCTTCTTGGGTTATTGCTAGATTATTTGTTAGGCTGAGGAGTCAAGCGCAAGTATGGCTTAACTGGATTGAAACCTTTGGGAAACTTGGTCTTAGCTTCTGCATCGGATACAGAAGGGACAATTACACAATCATCTCCATCTTTCCAGTTAGCAGGAGTTGCGACGCTGTAGTTGTCGGTCAGTTGCAACGAATCAATTACCCGCAGGATTTCATCAAAGTTGCGACCTGTACTAGCAGGATAGGTCAAACTGAGGCGCAATTTTTTGTTGGAGTCAATAATAAACACCGATCGCACAGTCAAAGTATTGCCTGTTGTCGAGTTAGGGTGAATCATGTCATAAAGTTCAGAAACTTTCTTATCTTCATCAGCAAGAATCGGATAGTTAAGAGTAGCGCCTTGAGTTTCTTCAATATCGCCAACCCAACCTTTGTGTGACTCAACGCCATCAACACTCAAAGCGATCGCTTTGATATTACGCTTGTCAAATTCGCCTTTTAGCTTAGCAACAGTGCCTAGTTCGGTAGTGCAGACAGGGGTGAAGTCTTTAGGGTGGGAGAAGAGAATTGCCCAGCTATCGCCGATCCACTCATGGAAGTTGATGGTTCCTTCAGTTGAGTCTTGAGTAAAATCAGGTACGGTATCGCCTAAACGTAGTGTCATATTTTTAGTCAGGTATTGAAATTTAGTCTTTTTTGCTACAAATCTAAGATACAAGATTTAGCGGAAAGTCTACCAACCTTCATAGATCGGTATTCCTATCGTTTTACTGTAGATTATGACACTAAAAACCGAGGATTGTAAATCTACACGAAGCAAATCTTTATAGAAACAGAGGTGATGGCATACTCAGGACAAATCAAAAAACAAAAGAGAGAGGCGGCGCGCCGCCTCTCTCTTTTGTTTTTTAACAAGACTGGCGACAGATATATAAGGAGGAAGTGATGACAAACTTAGATGATTTTGAAGATATCCTTTGGACTGATGAGGCAAAAGTAAAGTACAAGAATATTCCTTACTTTGTGCGATCGCAGGCGCGTCAGAAAATCGCACAAATCGCACAAGCATTGGGCAGTGATAGGATTACGGCAGAAATTGTCGAAAAAGCAAGGGTTGAGTTTGGGCAGTGAATAATATTTTATCAAATCAAGATCGTGGCTACTTACTAACTGAGCAGACAAATCCAAATAGTCAAAATCTCGATCAGCTCAGTGCTTTGGAAATAGTGGAACTGTTTAACCAAGAAGATGCGAAGGCGGTCGAGGCGGTTGGAAAACAAAAGACTGAGATTGCGGCGGCGATTGATTTGATCGCAAAAGCGATCGCTGATGGTGGCAGACTGTTTTACATTGGTGCAGGCACAAGCGGTCGCCTTGGCGTGCTAGATGCCGCCGAATGTCCACCCACTTTTTGCAGCGATCCTGAGCTAATCCAAGGCATTTTGGCTGGTGGAATGGATGCCATGGTACGCAGCTCTGAAGCGCTAGAAGATCGAGAAGCGGACGGGGCTAAGGCGATCGCCGACAAGAATATCAGCAATCTCGATGTGGTATTTGGAATTACCGCAGGCGGCACAACCCCCTATGTCCATGGCGCACTCAAAGAAACACGGTATCGTGGCGCAAAAACAGTATTTTTTTGCTGTGTCCCACCTGAGCAATTTCCGATGCAATACGATATTGAGATTCGTCCTTTGGTTGGGGCAGAAATCTTAGCGGGATCAACGCGCTTAAAGGCTGGTACAGCGACAAAATTAGTTTTAAACACCATTTCCACAGGAGTAATGGTTAAGCTAGGCAAAGTTTATGGCAACCGCATGATCGATGTATCTGTGACAAATACCAAACTTGAAGATCGGGCTGTTCGGATTATTAGTGACCTGACAACCCTTAGCCGTGAGGAATCTGCTGGATTATTAAAGAAATCTGGAAATAAAGTAAAGCTAGCTCTGCTGATGCACTGGCGACAAGTAAATATTGAGACAGCTACGCAAATGTTGCAGGACAGCCAAGGTCATCTTGGTAAGCTAATCAGCTAAAGCCCAAGAGCGTTTGCGGCGCAAACTCTCTTTGCTCTTAAATCAGCGCTTTGCGCTATAAGCTAAATCAACTAGTAAAAACATAGAATCTATGACAGGTATCGAACTTCGTCAAGCGATCGCAGACAAATGGGATTTTTCCTATGACGTACAGCTACGGAAATCACAGGGGAAAATATTTTTGCAAGTGATGTGGAGGTACCAAGAGCAGCAGTCATTCTCAATGAGCGAAGAAGAATTTATCAAGCATCTCAATGTAATTTCTTCTTATTTAAGCGATTGGGGCGTTGTTGAACAAGTAAAAAATTTTATTGGAACCACAAAAGAACGACCACGCCTTGGCAAAGCAGTAAGTATCCCTCTCCAAATTGGTGAGCGATCGCTAGAATGGCTATTGGATAATTGATGCCAAAGTTATCTAGCATCACATTTAAGTAGCTAGAACCCAAAAAGCTGTGGCGCACGCGCAGCGTGCGCCACAGCTTTTTGGGTTCTAGCTTTTATTTCGTCGAGCTACTTACTCCCTTCCCAGTGAGAGATTAGCGGCGCTTCGCGCCGCACCGCTAATTCTTGGTTTTTAAATGCGTATTTTTATACTGGGAAGGGAGTAGTAGTAATTAATTGTGCTAAAAAGTTAGTAAAAGTAAATCGGTAAACGCTCATCCAAAGAAGTAGATCGATAAAGTACGACATATTGCTGACTTTCTCAGCTAAAAACGGTACGCTTATAATCAAATAATATTTGCAGTTTTTTCAAAATTATTTCAAATAACTTTTAGATTTGTCAGTTTACGTGTCTCAGGTTCGCCGCTAACCATAATTAAGTCAAAAACATCAGGGCAAAAGTATGAGTCCAGCAGGAGCAAACCCATGGGATCGCCAATTTGTTAGCCTTGGGCGAATCATGCAGTTCTTGCGTGATGAAGATAGCATTGACAATTTATTAACCGCCACCCTTGACTATCTGCGAGACAGTTTTGATTACAAATTAATCTGGATCGCTCTTTATGATGCTGAAAATCATCGTCTCACAGGCAAAGGTGGAATAACACCTGCGGGAGAACTTAAATTCTTAAAAGAACGCTTTGCTCTCAATGCAGGCGATCTGCTTGATCAAGTAATTTTGCAGCGTAAACCTGTACCGATCGCGGATTTGCGTCTAGAAAAACGCAGTGGTGAGTGGCAAAAGGTCGCTCAAAAATTTGATATCCAAGGAACTCTCCTTTGGCCAATTTATCATCGCGATCGCAGCTTTGGACTAGTCTTACTCGGCTCAACTATCTGGAACGTCACCCCTCGCAACGAAGATCGGGCAAGACTATCAGTAGTCTTGGGCGCACTTGGATCAACCCTAAGCCGACTTGACGCAGAGTGGCACTATCAAAACTCCAAGCGTCCCGATGAGCCTTTATTGCAAATTCTTACCAAAATTCGGAATATTCCCACCTTAAATGAACGACTTGAAGAGATTGTTCAAGAAACTCATAGCTTTGTCATGCCAGACCATACCAATATTTATTGGTTTGAAAGATCACACCAGTATTTTTGGCGAAGACTTGCTAATCGACAAGCAGGACCAAAGGGTAAGCAAGTCGTTGACAATACCGCAGGCATAACTGTACAAAATGCTCCTAGTCTTTATCAAGCATTATCTAAAGATCAACTAGTAGTAGTGGTAGATGCAAAATCCATGACTAGGGGCGAAGTCAGCAACCGAGTGATGGAGCAGTTTGGAGCCGTTTCCATTGTGATCGCACCCATATTTTTCCAATCAGAATTATTAGGTTTTTTATCAGTAGAAGGTGATGAGCCGAGACTTTGGACAGATGATGAGCGTAGTTTTGTCCGTGGTGCTGCCCAGCTAGCATCACTCACAGCTCCATTAGAAGAAATGGAAGCAACCTTAGAACGCATTGCCTCTGATCAAATTCTCACAGCAGGGATTGCCAGAGCAATTTATTCTGCTAGTGACTGGCAAAATGCTCTCGAAAGAGCTGCGGAGCAACTATGTCAAAGACTAGGATTGGAGAGATTCTGGGTAGCCTCCTATGATAGTGAAAGCGATGCATTTCGCGTAGATTATCAATACCATCCGAAGAATCGCCGCCCAATCCCCAATGTGCTAGCCGCATTTGCCCCCGTTGATATGCAAATGATGGAGCAATCAAGCGAAGCTGGCACAGTAGAAAATCTTGAAAGTGATTTTAAGTTCCTATCATGGCGAACTTCTTTGCTTGATCTAGATGTGCGCTCAATGATCATCAGTAGCACCTCAACAGGCAAAACCTTAGAAGGCATATTGGCTGTTGCTCATGAAGCTCCGCGCTCATGGGCGCGTCCAGAGCGCGAAATGGTACAGGCAGTTGCTCAACAAGTAGGGTTAATTGTTCATCAAAATGAATTGCAACGCATTTCCGATGAACGTCAAAAATCTCAGCAGGCAGTTCAATTTGGATTAGTTGCACTTCAGCAAGCTAATACCTTAGACAAACTACACCACACCGCTACGCAACTCATGGCACAGGTTACTCAGTCACCTTTGGCTGTCTTAGTTACGTGGTTGCCTGGTCGCCAAGGTGGTCAAATTGCATCAGTCTTTGCCAGCTCTGAAGAATACAAAATCACACTAAGTGACACTTTAATCGCCCTTGAAGAAGACCAATTAGTACAGTGGACTATTCAAAGTGAAGGTATTTTACCTTTAAGTATCCATGACTTACCAGAGGCTACCAAGACTTGGCTCAATGCTCCAGCGCTTGGTCATATGATGGTCACAGCTTTAAGAACAATGCCAGATCACCAACCCACTGGATTGATTTTAGTCGCCGATCGCGTAGGCAGGCGATGGGTTGATCGACAACTACAAGCTTTTAATATGCTAGCCAATCAGTTAGCTTGGTCGCGCCGCCATCTGCTACTAGTTGACCACCTCAAGCATAATCGCCAAGAACTAGAAAGACTGAACTGGTATAAACATCGTCGTTTGGAAGATATCTATCGCACCGTTAGCAGTGGTGTACAGCGATTGTTAGATGCAGATGCCCGCGCCAATGGCAATGGTGGAGTGAATAACGTAACTCTGCAAGCTTCTCTCAAACAACTCCAAGGATCACTATCTCCTCTACCTCAAATCATTCGTAAAGAGCAGTGGCGCTTACGTCCCAACTATGAGACTGCCCCCCTAGCAGGTATGCTAAAGCGAGCTTTAGAACGTGTGGACTCTCTAGTAAAGCAAAGACAACTATGGTCACAGGTACACAATCAAGCGAATGTCGTCGTCGGCGGTGATGTTGCCAAGATGGAGATGGTATTGAATGAGTTACTTCTGTTTGCTTGCGGACGCTCAGAAGTTGGGGGAAGGATTGATGTTTGGTGTCGTCAGATTGACGAAAAGTTGCTGGAGTTATCAATTACAGACTATGGCGTAGTTGATGCAGCATTACTCCAAGAGTTACACCAAGGTAGGGCGATCGATCCTCTTGCTCCTTCGGTACTCGATCAGCCTCCAGGCTTACACCTTGCCATTTGTCAAGCACTTATGCAAGAAGCAGGCGGAGAACTAGCGCTGTACCAATTAGAAGATAACCGCATTCTTAGTCGCTTAATCTTGCCTCTTTCTAGTTCCTAGTCAAAAAAAAGCCGATAAATAAAACCCAAAATAGTGTGGCGGCGCGTCGCGCCGCCACACTATTTTGGGTTTTATTTAGCTAAAGCTATGCTTTTGTAAGCAGCCCAGCCGCCAAGGTCAGAAATATCTTTCCAATTAAATTTCTCAATCAATTCTTGCGGATATAGAAAAGCCGTCAGGGCTTCTCCATCTTCCAAGTAAACATCCGCAGGATACATATTAGGTGGCTCATTGCCAGCAAGATAGTCGAACTCTGCATCTTGCATTTCGTAAACTTCGCCAGGGATAGAGATCCCATCCGTTTGGACTTCATAAATCGCTGGATGCCAACCATCCCCTGCGGAATGTAATCGATAACGTGCTTGAGTAGATGCAGTACGAATAAACTTTGCACCTTGTAAGTTGCCATGATCGGGCTGTCCACGCAATGCCGACCCACAAATAAAGACTCTTCTTGTACCGTTAGATGCTGCCATAGATATGCTGAAAATGTAAGTAAACCCTAGTATTTAAGACGAACATCGCTAAATTTTAGCTGCGTTGTCCTTTAGTTTATTGTATACAGTATCCAAGTGCGAAATATCACATAAATTTGTACGCGCCAAAATATTAGTTATACAAATCTATCGCTTTATGTCTGGAAAACTTTCAACCCACGTCCTTGATACAGTCCATGGCGGCCCTGCCCAAAATATGCAGATCGAACTATGGGCGATCGCAACGGATGATCAGCAGCAAAGAAAATTACTGAAAACTATAAGAACAAATCAAGACGGCAGAACTGATGCGCCATTACTGAACAGCGCTGAAATGAAAACGGGGATATATGAAATTTGTTTTTACGTTGAAGACTACTTTGCTAGTTGCGGCGCGTCCTTACCCCAGCCTAACTTTTTGAATATAGTTCCTGTACGATTTGGCATTGCTGATCTTAGTGGCAGTTACCATGTGCCACTGCTAGTATCTCTCTGGGCTTACAGTACCTACCGAGGTAGCTAATCAAATCAAAGTACTAAAGGCTTCGATGAGGTAAGCAATCTTTGTAGTCTGCAATACAGAAAGCAATATAGCCTCTAACGTTTAATCAACATTGCTTGGATACTGTATACAGAAGTTTAGATTGGTGTGATTTAGACTTTGTATCTGAATTCTGAATTTTTATTGCTCAGGTAATGGGTTTGAGGAGTTATGTTAAAGGCTTACATTGGTTCGCTCTCGTCTCTAGCGATATTTATTGCTCTGTCTAGTGTTTACACCGCACCCTTAAAAGCTGCACCTCAAAGCGCAAGTGATGCTTCCAAGGATAGTAAGCTTAATCTAGATAATGCATCTACAAGCTCTTCGAGAGCTTCGGAGATCAGCTCTGTTAGCGATTTAATCAATAACCAAGAGTCTGCTACAACCCTGTATCAGAGCCAGTCCTCCAATGCAGTCGTCAACAGTTTTGGCAATGATAGTCTGGCTGAAAACTCGGATGTCTCTTCTGTTACTTCTGTTTCTCAGTTATCAGATGTCAGACCTACTGATTGGGCTTTTACGGCTTTGCAGTCTTTGGTTGAGCGTTACGGCTGTATCGCTGGATATCCAGACAGTACATTTCGTGGTGGTCAAGCATTATCTAGATATGAGTTCTCGGCTGGGCTAAATGCTTGTCTAGATAAAATCAATGAAATCATTTCCGCAGGGTTAGCCGATAAGGTCTCTCAAGAAGATCTTGCAACTCTCCAAAAGCTCCAAGAAGAGTTTGCAGCCGAACTCACCATCCTACGTGGTCGGGTTGATGCCCTTGACAAAAAAGTTGCTACTTTAGAAGCTCAGCAGTTCTCGCCTACTACAAAACTAAGTGGTTTGGCTTTCTTTAACATCACTGGCGCTACTGCAGGTAGTCCTGTTACAGCAGAGCGTGGTGTTCCTGGAAGTGCTTTTGCTCCACCTACTCGTGGAGCTGGTGGCAAACCTTCTACTTTCCAAAGGTCTAATCCTAACGTCACTTTTGGCTACTACTTATTTTTAAACTTAACCACATCTTTCACAGGTAAGGATTCTTTAGTAACCCAACTTGTCACAGGTAATGGTAACTCGCCTGCTAATAATTTTGTATCGGCTGGTTTTACTAACTCTTGGGGAACTCCATTTCTTGACCAGACAGGTGTTCCAGGTTCTATTGGTGCAAATTCATTCATTATTCGTGAATTGTTTTACAGCTTTCCAGCCGCTAGCAATGTCAATGTCGCGATCGGCCCGCGTTTGAATTTTTACCGCTACTTTGATGGCAACCGCTTTACCAGTTTCTTGACTGGTGCGACCAGTTTCAACTCTAATGGCAGCACTTTGTCCAACGCAGTTGATCGTGGTTCGGGTGCTGTGGTCACTTGGACAATGAGTCCTCAGTTTAGGCTGACGGCTGCCTATCTTGGTGAAAACACAGAGTTTCTTAGCGGTGGCAACTTTAATACTTCCAGCAATCCTAATGAGGGATTGTTTGGTGGAACTAATACTCTGAGCGCCGAACTGGTATATTCCCCAAGTCGCGATGCTAACATCCGTTTCTTGTATACTCGTTCTAATATCAAGGCTAGTAAATTCATGTCAGGAGGAGTTGAGAAAAGTTTTATTGGTGGGGCTATTGCTGAGCCTCTTCCATACGGTTTTGCTGATGATGGTTTCGGTGGTTCGGTTGACAACGCGACAGCCGACACTATTGTTTTAAACTTTGATTGGTTGGTTGCTAAAGGGTTTGGCATATTTGGTCGCTATTCCTATGGCAGTACTCAAATCAAACCTCTCACTCCTGGCGTTTCAGGCGGTAGCGTCAATGTAAATGCTTTCCAATTTGGATTGGCTTTTCCTGACCTATTTAAAGAAAGTGCCTTGGCAGTTCTATCTTTTGTTGTTCCATATAGCTTTAGCAATGGTAGACAATTCTTACTTTCTGGTGGTGGTGATGGCGCTACTCAGTATGACTTGGAGCTTTCTTATTACTATCCAATCAGTAGAAATATTGCGATCGTTCCTGCGGTCTATGCGATTTTTAACGCTAATAACTTCTCAACTAACCCAACTGTTTTTGTAGGTAATTTGCGTACTCAATTTAGTTTTTAACTAGATAGACGTGATTAAACCTAAAATCCAAAAAGCTGTAGCGCACGCTGCGCGTGCGCTACAGCTTTTTGGGTTTTAAGGTTTCTTTTGCCCATCTACTTAGCCTCGAAACAAGCCTCCTTAAGCGATGTTAGATTTATCCAATCAAAAAAAGTAGTGCTTAGCGCTGCTTTTTTTGATTGGATAAATTTAATCCATCCAACCGATATTTTTGTTGTTGATCCTTTGTAGTTGTTCGTTGGAGCCAGTTGGGCGTGCGTAGGGAATGCGATCGCGCTGTGGATATGGTTGCTTGCGTGGTGTGGCTCTATTGTTATTTGTACTTTGAGTTGCTAACTGTGAAGAATTAATTGGTTCTGCTGCTTGAGCCGAGTTTTGAGAAGCTTCAAAGGTTTTGATTTGTTCTGAAAGCTGAATATTTGCTTCGGCTAAGCGTAAATTATCGCGTTTGACTTCTACAAGCTGTTGATCTAGTTCATTTTTGAGACTTTCGATCGCAGCTAGGGACTTCTGTAATAGCTCAATATTAGTGTGACTAAATTGCAACTCTTGTCGAAGGCTAGCGATCGCTTGCAATAGTTCAGATTCACGCTCTGGCGATCGCGTCTGCAATGATTTTAATGAGGATTCCAGCTCAGAAATTCTCTTACTATCGGCAATTACTTCAGCCCTTAAATCTTTTTGGGGATCATTTATAGTTTCAGCTTTGACTTCAATAGTTTGCTCTGCACCTATGTTACTGATCACTAATTCATTGCTATTTGAATCTGTTCCTTTTTGGACTTCATCACGAAGTAAATCTGAGATTCCAACTTTCTTTTTGATTGCCATTTTTTTCTCTTGATTTAATGATTTTGGAGGATTAAAATATCTCGCCTTAGCTCATCAACAACGCGCCGATAGTCAGCTTCCGCCTCTCTAGCGTTTTTACCTTTCCATTCTGTAACTAGCTTTCCTTCTAAGGCTGCCCTTTCGTGGGCTTTGTAAGCTCTCACAAATGCATGGAATACAGGCACGCCAACTTCTAATAAAGTATTTTGAGCTTCTAAAGCTTCATTAAGACATCGAGGATCGACGCGAGTAAGCAGAACTCGATGCGGTATTTTGGCAGGACGAACTGTCCTATTTACAGTTTCAATGAGAGATGTCAAGTCCATGGGTGCAGGTGGACTTGGTAAAACTAGGTAGTCGGCAATAGATACAACTGTTGCTAGTGCGTTGGAATGTAACGCTGGTGGTGTATCTACCAATACTAGATCGTAACTGTTGAGTTTCGGTAATTTTTTAAGATGGGTTGGGTCAATTTCCTTAGCGATATCAAAACCCATGTTTTTTTCACTACGTCCCACCCACCATGACAAACTTCCTTGGATATCCGCATCTACAACTAATACTTTGATCTCTTTTGCCAAAATTCCTGCTAAGGCGATCGCAGTTGTGGTTTTACCTACGCCCCCTTTGCCATTAGTAACGACCACAATTTTGGGTGAGTTTGTCATAGACTTTAGGGCTGTGCAATTTTCAAGAGATAAACAAGATATAAACTAGGTTTGAATGATGCGATAAAGCCGCATCATTCAAACCTATAGCTATCGCCACTTGTATCAGGACAAATCAAAACCCAAGAGAGGATGGCGGCGCAGAGCGCCGCCATCCTCTCTTGGATTCTATGTCCTAACAAGACTGGCGACAGCTATAGTTGCTTATTTTACTAGCTCTTGGGGTTAGGTTTGCTGACAGAAAAAACAGCGATCGCCAGACAAACTAAGCCGATGTTAATGAAGATGTCAGCGATATTAAAAATTGCAAATCGAATAATTCTGATATCGATAAAGTCCACCACATAGCCAGCTACAAACCGATCAATGCCATTTCCTGCGGCTCCCGCTAGGATACAGCCATAGCCGACTTGCTCCCAGCGATTTAAGTTTTTGCTAAAAATCCCAAAAGCAATCAAAGCAAGACTAACAAACATGGAGACCCATTTGAGCCAGTCAATTTGACCGCTAAACAGACTAAATGCGGCTCCCGTATTAGTTGCGTAAGTAAAATGAAAGACTCCTTCTATCAGGGGCAGCGATCGAAAACCCTTGAGGTAATGAACTGCTAAATACTTAGTGACTTGATCGAGAACTAATCCCAAGATTGCCGCAGTCCAGTAGAAAGAATTTTCGATTTTGCCAAGTTTCATATTTATTAAATGCTGTATTAATTATTTAATCAATCCTAGCCATGCAAGGAGTCCTTGATGAGTCACAAACTCAATTGCGATCGCGATAATAAAGCCAATCATCGCAGCTCGACCATTTAATCTCTCAGCATAGGTATTAAATCCCATTTTAGGGTCAGTTGCTTGTAGTACTTGGGTTGGTTCAGTCATAATTGTTAAATTCCTTCTAAATTCCTTAATGTGCTGTAAATTCTCTAACCAATTTTAACGCATTAGGTAAAAGTAACAATTTGCTACTGGGCATAATCAGAATTGTTATATTGCCATATTTTCGTGAATTCGGGTAAAGCCTGAAAATTAGGAATTAGTTAGCAAATCGAGTAAATTTGCGTTCATGTCTAGACTTTAAGTTTTGTTTTCGGATTGTAACGACCGATTTCTTGTAAACTGATTTAAGAAAAATATGTTAAAACATAAAAAAACACTGAATTGCGGCTAGCAACACAGTTAGCAACATCGTTAGCAACATATTGGAGTGTAAACTGGCTTGGAAAACCAAAAGGAAAAAATCCTAGTTGTGGATGACGAGGCGAGCATTCGTCGGATTTTGGAAACGCGACTTTCAATGATTGGTTACGAAGTCGTCACTGCCGCAGATGGCGAAGAGGCTCTAGAAGTTTTTCATCAAGAAAATCCTGACTTAGTAGTTCTTGATGTGATGATGCCTAAGCTAGATGGATATGGGGTATGTCAAGAGCTACGCAAAGAATCTGATATACCGATTATCATGTTGACTGCATTAGGCGACGTAGCCGATCGCATTACGGGTTTGGAATTGGGTGCAGATGATTACGTTGTTAAGCCATTTTCGCCCAAAGAACTAGAAGCACGTATTCGTTCGGTACTGCGCCGCTTTGATCGCACAGGTGCTTCAGGTATTCCCAGCTCTGGCGTGATTCATATCAATGCCATCAAAATAGATACTAATAAGCGTCAAGTATACAAATCTGATGAGCGAATTCGTCTTACAGGTATGGAATTTAGCTTGTTAGAGCTATTAGTTGGGCGATCGGGCGAAGCTTTTTCTAGGGCTGAGATTTTGCAAGAAGTTTGGGGATACACTCCAGAGCGTCATGTCGATACTCGCGTTGTCGATGTGCATATTTCTCGACTGCGCGCCAAGCTAGAAGAAGATCCTAGTAACCCAGAATTAATCCTTACGGCTAGAGGTACTGGATATCTCTTTCAGCGGATTATCGATGGCTCAGAAGCCAAGCAAGCCTAGCTTTGCTGGCGCGTTGAATACTAATAAAAGCGATGCATTGCATCGCTTTTAGTTTTTATAGTTATGCAGCATACCCAACAACTACAATTACCACAATCGAGAGATGCCGTGCTTGGCGGGCAGACTCCACCACCTATTTTTGGGGCAGTGCTGGGGGGACTTGAGGGGGTAAAACGGCGACTGCATAGTCAGGCAACTATACCCAAGATTGCCGCACTGCGAGAAGCCCTCAACTATGGGGAAGAGGGTTTAAAGTTAGTCATTGAAGGCTTAGCTAGCGAATCGCTCCAAGTAAAGCGCACAGCTATGTTGTTATTGTGGCGAAGACCAGAAAGCCATGTGCAGAAAATTCTGGGCGAATACAGTCAATATTATTTATTCGATATCGTCGATACTCTGCAAAGTCACAAAGAAGCGATTACGAATTTAGCTCTATCGCCTAACGGCAAAATTTTATATAGCGCTGGTGCTGATTTTAAAATCAAAGTCTGGAATCTAGCTAAAGATAATCAAGCTAACTATCTAGGTACGATTCATGGTCATACTCACATTGTCACCGCGATCGCTCTGAGTGCCAATGGCAAATTATTAGTGAGTGGTAGCCGTGACAAAACAGTCAAAGTCTGGGATGCGCGTTCAGGTAAGCAACTACTAACTCTCACAGGACATATTGGTTATGTGAATTCTGTAGCGCTGACTCCCGATGGCAGAACTTTAGTAACAGGTAGTCAAGATACAACAATCAAACTTTGGGATATTCGCACAGGTCGAGAGATTCGCACCCTTCGGGGTCACACTAGTTTGGTCGATTCGGTAGCCCTTAGCCCTGATGGTAAGTTGATTGCTAGTTGTAGTTGGGATACGACTATTCGAGTTTGGGATTTACTGTCGGGCAAGTTGCGATGGAAATTTATCGGACATTCGGCGCGAGTGTTGTCCTTTGCGATTAGTCCTGACAGTCGTACTCTCGTTAGTGGCAGTCTTGACACCCGCATCAAAGTTTGGGATTTGCAAACAGGTAAATCTATACGGACTCTAGAAGGACATTGGGGCTGGGTTAAGTCTTTGCTGATTAGTCGCGATGGTAAGACTCTGATCAGTGCGAGCTACAAAGAGATGAGAATTTGGAGTCTGGTGACAGGTGAACAAATCCAAGTTCTTAACGGACATATCAATTTGATTAACGCGATCGCCCTTAGTGAAGATGGTCAAACGCTAGTTAGCGGCGGCGAAGATCGCAATATTCATGTGTGGGGTGTACCTCAACTACTTCGTAATTTCTGAATTTGGCGCTCGCTCTGTTGCGCCCATTGTGTATTTTTTTGTTGATTAAAGTAAGCTTGTGCTTGAATAAATGACTGGATCGCTTCTTGTTTTTGTCCAATTCGCGTTTGAGCGACACCAAGGGTATAGAAGGCTTCAGCGTAGTCTTTACGAAATTGCAAAGCATTGCGAAGCTGAGATATGGCGCTTTCTGTATCTCCCTGCAATAACAAAGCTGCTCCCAAGTTATAGTGAGCTTCAGGATATTCAGGATTAAGTTGCAATGCCTTTGCATAGTAAGCAGTTGCTTTAGGGATATCACCCTTAGTCTGGGTCAGTAGCCCTAAGTTGTAAAGTGTCTCAGGTGACTGCGGACTTAGTTGTAGGGATTTGTTTAAGTTAGCGATCGCCCCATTGATATCTTTCTTTTCTTTGAGAGCTAGTCCCAAATTGTAATAGGCAACTCCCAGCTTAGGGTCAAGACTTACGGCTCTCTTTAGGTTGGGAACTGCTTGACTAGCATCACCAGACTGCAACTGCGCTGCACCTAAATTACTAAAAGCGATCGCAAATTTAGGATCGAGTCGCGTTGCTCTTTGAAATGAATAAATAGCGTCTTTGAGTTTACCTGCCTGAGCTTGAGCTAGCCCTAAATTGTAATGGGCAGCTGTCAGTTCAGGATTTTTGCGGATCGCCGCCCGAAAGATAACCACCGCCCCTTCTAAATTCCCCAAACGTACAAAGGCATTCCCCCTTTCCAAAAGCTGATCAGCAGACTCATTAGGTGGAATAATAATTTGTTGCTGGGGCTGAATTTTCTGAGGCGGCTTTTGACGAAGTTGGGCGATCGCCTGTTCAGTCCAGCTATTGCCAACAATTAAAACTAATACAAAGGCTCCCAAAACTGGCTTCATAAAATTACGTTTAGCATTAGCGCTAGTTAAATGCCCAAACCATACCAAAACAAACATTAGATTCGTCATCATGATTCTCGTTATTGACAACTACGACAGCTTTACCTATAACCTTGTCCAATACCTCGGAGAGCTATTGCCCGAATTTCCAGACTTGGGCGAAATACTAGTCAGAAGAAATGACGAAATTAATATAGAAGAAGTCAAACAACTCTCGCCCGCAGGAGTCGTCATCTCTCCAGGACCTGGTCGCCCTGAAGAAGCAGGGGTATCTCTAGACATTATTAAAGAGATGGACTCAAGTACGCCAATACTTGGCGTATGTCTCGGACACCAGAGCATGGGACTTATGTATGGTGGAAAAGTTGTGTCAGCACCATATCTAATGCATGGCAAGACATCACAAATTTATCATACTGGAGTCGGAGTTTTAGCTGGTTTAGCCAATCCTTTCACGGCAACACGTTATCACAGCCTAGTGATTGATCGCCACAATTGTCCAGACATACTCGAAGTCACGGCTTGGACTGAAGATGACATAATTATGGGGGTTCGTCATAAGCTATATCCCCATGTTCAAGGGGTGCAGTTTCATCCTGAGAGCATTCTGACTGAAGCTGGCAAAGACTTACTCAGAAACTTCTTAAAAGGATTGAGCGTCCAGTAAGCGTTACAATTTCGCAAAATCATTAATTCATTACACTAGTATCAACTCAACAATATGCGTCGCAGACAAATACTTAGACTCGCCCAAGGTGGACTGATATCGGCATTTACAGCAGGGATTGTCGCTGATGCCGCAAATTCTCAAACTAAGTCAACATTAAAACTTGAATGGCTAGGACATATGTCATTCATGGCTTCGGGGGAGGGAGTAAGATTTCTGACACATCCTTTTCGATCTGCGGGTTGCACGGCTAATTTGAAATCACCAAAGCTAGCTTCGGACTACATATTAATTAGCTCTCGGTTACTTGATGAGGGATATTTAGACGGTTTACCCAAGGATAGGCGAGTCTTGTCTGAACCAGGATCTTATAACTTGAAGGGAATCAATCTGCAAGGTATATCAATGGATCACGATCGCCTTGGCGGTCGTCGATTTGGGCGCAATGTCGCTTGGAAATGGAAACAGGCGGGAATTTTTATATTACATTTGGGCGGTGCAGCCGCGCCAATTACCGCTTCGCAGCGCATTTTGATGGGCCGTCCTGATGTCCTGATTTTGCCGATTGGTGGCAGTGCCGAATCTAATGACCCAACGCAGGCTAAGGTCTATTCACCAGCAGAAGCTAGGGCGATCGTCCAAGAGTTAAATCCTCGCATTGTCATTCCTGTCGCCTACCTTACCGATAAAGCCAGTCCGTCCTGCAAATTAGCGGATGTTGATCAGTTTTTAGAGCTTATGCCTAAAGACACGATTCAAAAAATGGGCGGAAGTATTTTGGAATTGAGAGCCGATAGCCTACCTCAAAACACCGTTGTTAGAGTGATGAAGATTTAAATAAAAAGAGCGGTGCGAAGCACCGCTCTTTTTATTTAAATCTGTGCGGAACACCGCCAACCTCTTGATATAGCTGTCGCTATGCAGATTCAGGTTTGGGCATTGATGTAGGATGCTGCAATATCTCGGCTGTTGATAGCTTCTCCACCATGTCGCGAGTAATTAGACACTTAGTAACATCTTTCCGAGATGGCAACTCATACATCATATCGAGCATTAACTGCTCCACAATACCGCGTAAGGCTCTCGCACCTGTTTTGCGGCGGTAGGCTTCCTTGGCGATCGCCTGAACTGCGTCCGCCTGAAACTCAAGCTGAACATTGTCCATTTTTAAGAGCTTTTGATATTGCTTGATTAAGGCACTACGAGGCTCGGTCAAGATTGCCATCAGTGCTTTTTCATCTAGAGGATCAAGTACAGCCGCCACAGGTACTCGACCAATAAACTCAGGAATCATCCCAAACTTAACCAGATCGTCAGGCTGCACATTTTTAAGAATCTCTGAAGTGCGCTTTTCACGAGGCATTGCTTCGCCTTGCTGCACAAAACCCATCGATTTTTTGCCAATGCGCTGCTCGATCGACTTTTCCAGACCACCAAATGCACCGCCGCAGATAAACAAAATATTTTTAGTGTCAATCTGGATGCAATCTTGATAAGGATGTTTGCGACCACCTTGGGGCGGGACATTAGCGATCGTCCCTTCCAGCATCTTCAAGAGTGCTTGCTGGACACCTTCCCCTGAGACATCGCGAGTAATCGAAGTGTTTTCACTCTTCCGCGCAATTTTGTCGATTTCATCAATGTAGATAATGCCGCGCTGAGCCTCTTCGACATCAAGATCGGCAACCTGCAACAACCGCAACAAAATATTTTCGACATCTTCGCCTACATAGCCTGCTTCAGTCAGGGTGGTGGCATCAGCGACAGCAAAGGGAACATCGAGCATCTCCGCTAGGGTTTGAGCGAGCAGAGTCTTACCACAGCCTGTCGGACCAATTAGTAAAATGTTGGACTTCTGAAGTTCAATTCCGTCTTCAGATTGACCTTTTGCTGCCGATTCAATAAAGCTGAGGCGCTTGTAGTGGTTGTAGACAGCCACCGACAGGACTTTCTTGGCTTCATCTTGACCCACTACATTTTCATCAAGATAGCGCTTGATGTCGCGGGGCTTGGGGATTTGATTTAGATTTAAATTTGCCGCAGTTTTAGTTTTACGCTTTTCATGGGCAGGATCTTTACGCTGAGCCGCTTGCGGTGGAGCGCTATTAAAAAGCTCCTCATCAAGGATTTCGTTACATAAATCTACGCACTCATCACAAATGTATACCCCTGGCCCCGCAATTAGCTTGCGTACCTGCTCCTGTGATTTGCCACAGAAAGAACATTTTAGATGAGAGTCATATTTACTGGGCATAAGCTATCTCAAGTTGTGGTTACGCAGGGGCTAAGCTAAGGAAAGAGCAGGAGATTGCAGGCTACTGGAACTGCCTAAAACGCAATCAATTAAACCATACTGTTGAGCTTCGGCGGGAGACATAAAGAAATCTCGCTCGGTGTCTTGCTCAATCTGGTCTAGGGGTTTGCCAGTGTTAACTGCTAACATTTCATTGAGCGATCGCTTAATGTAGAGAATTTCTTTTGCTTGTATCTCAATATCTACGGCTTGCCCCTGTGCGCCACCCAAAGGCTGGTGGATCATGATTCTGGCATTGGGAAGAGACATCCGCTTACCTTTAGCACCCGCCGCTAGTAAGAATGCTCCCATGCTTGCGGCTAGCCCCATACAAATTGTGCTGACATCTGGGCGAACATGATTCATGGTGTCTAAAATCGCCATCCCTGAGTACACTGAGCCACCAGGCGAATTTATATATAGATAAATGTCTTTTTCTGGGTCTTCAGCTTCCAGAAATAATAGCTGGGACATGACAAGGTTGGCGCTGGTGTCGTCTACTTGCGAACCTAAAAATACAATCCGTTCGCGCAGTAAGCGAGAGAATATATCAAACGCTCTCTCACCTTTACCTGATTGTTCGACTACCATCGGTACAACTTGATTCTGCAATGGTTGCATTTGCATCGATTGTATTTGGGTTGAGGCGATCGCCAATCGATCTGAATTTATTTGACTAGATAAAGAAAACATTCGCTTTGAATTCACCATAATTTTGATGCACTATACCAATCAAGGGTAAATCGAGCAAACCCAAATATTACTTGATTGAGTTTTAATTGATTTTTACCGTACCTACCTACAGATCATTATGCATTAAAAGTTGTGTTGATCTGTTGGTAGGCAAATCTACAAAGTTATATCTAAGTTATATTTTTTGACTAGAAGACGAGTTGCGGGGCTTCGCGTCGTAACTCGTCTTCTGGTTTTTTGATAGTTGGTCGGGTGATCGAGTTTTGGGTATGTGGATAATTAGGCGTTGATCATTTACCGATATTTCGTTTTAGACGCTCTAGTTCTTCGTCCATTTCCCATCGGCGAAAAGTTTCTTCTAGCTCATCATTGGTATCCCGCGAAGGTGGCGTATAGAGATTATCCCAATTGAGAGGTGTGGCAAATGGGGCTTTTGCTTTAGCGGTTTTAGCCGCTTCAGCAATTTTAACTTGAACTTCTTGGCGGCGTTCCTTAATTTGTTCCTGTAGCTCTTGGCTATCAATTGCCCGTTTTTTAACTAATTCCATTTGCGCCCAGACTTGATTGCCTTGACGTAATAGGGCTGCCTCCCTCTCACTAGCAGAATCAGCCAAATCTTTGCGATCAAATGACTTAGCTTTAACCACTCGCTCATGCCAAATTTTAATCTCTTCGGCAATCTCTAAGATGCGATCTTGGAAGCCCTTTTCTTCCTGTTTGGAA
The DNA here is from genome assembly GCA_038215315.1 of Pseudanabaenales cyanobacterium. Classification (GTDB taxonomy): domain Bacteria; phylum Cyanobacteriota; class Cyanobacteriia; order Pseudanabaenales; family Pseudanabaenaceae; genus Pseudanabaena. The sequence goes on along the minus strand of JBBQRB010000018.1, from coordinate 3,244 downwards.
GTAACGATGAGCTTGGCTATCTCTTCTTCCTGCTGACGCAACTTATCTTCAAGGATCTGCAATTCGATCTGAGGGTTATTACGAATGAACTCTTCTAAGCGAGTGTCTAAAAACCTCGAAATATCCTCTAATAAACCCATATACGCTCCTTTTAATTTTTCGTAGTTGATTTGCCCTTAGTAAACCCAGAGAAATGTTTAAAAGTGCCGCTTCGCGGCACTTTTAAACATTTCTCTGTACCCTTTAAAGTCTCAATAGACATCTAGAACTTTTGACCGACAAATACATTCTTCGACTCCTTGCCGCGCTTGAGGGTAATCTCTTGCTGACTGACACGCGATAGAGTCCAGCTAGTGCCAGTGACAGGCTTGCCTAGTCCAATTGACTGCACAGAGCCATTTATATCAAGCATCGCAATAGAGCGATCGCCCAAATCTAAGACACCGACTAATGTATATGACGCAGTAGGCTGTGATGGTGCTAGTTGTGTTACACCAGATTGATTATTTGAACTAGTAAAATTTTTATTTGTAGACGCAGCTGAGCCATTTAATTCGATCGCATTGCCAGAGGTCGCGGGAGGCAATGCTAGGGGTGAGGGTAAATTGTTACCCAATGTAGGTGGTTGATATACAGGCACATACATAGGCTGCTGCATTCCCATCAATGGATTAGCACCAATAGGTAGATTGCCCACAAGAGGCATAGATAGCAAAGGTAAATTACTAACGAGCGAGTTATTACTATTTGAGTTAGTGGCAATGTTGCGATTTTTATTCACCGCATCCGTTAGCATTTGTTTTACTTCTTCGCTATAACGGTCATTTGTTGTACTCTGGGCAACTTGATTAACCGTAACCGATTGTCTGCCAATCCAAATGCCATGATTAATCGTCCACATTACAGCTGCGATCAATGCTGAGCTACAGGCGGCAACAATCAATAAGCGATCCAGCAGACTATATTTTGGGACAGGTTCCGTAGCCGTAGGCGGGACATTACTCGATGGCTCTGGATTTCGCATGATGTATGGCTGAATCCAGAGTACATCTTGCTTAGATATTGGCGGCAATGAAATATCTGCTACATTCAGCTTGGTAATACTGACAGAATCCTTTGACGAGAGGACTTCTGGGCTGGACGCATCTAATTTAGATATGGCAACTATGTCTGAGATTGAGGTGGTGACAGAGGCATAGGGGGCTGAGTTTGGGATAGAACGAGATTGGCTATTATTTTTCTTGCGCGATCGCTGTTTAGCATAGTCAACATGGAGGGTATGCTCGACTTCACCAAACAAGTCATCCATCAAGTTGTCAACGTTGTCGTTATAAGCGTCAACGTCTTGAGTCATATAAATTTGTTTTTTACTATCTGTATTCTGCATCATCTGCTGACCCTTCTATTCACTCTGTATAATACCAATCCACAAAAGTACTGGCACACTTGTATAAATTTAAAAACAAGATCCAATAATGGTTTTTCAGTCACAAAAATAACCTTGCCATTTCTGGGACTTGATATAAGCTTTGAATGCCATATTAGCCAAATCACAATACTTTAAACTTGTCTTAGAAAAATAAGTAAAATAATACTGGTAAGTAGTACCACAGATCGTCCGTTAGCGCCATGCTTTTTAATCATATTTTGTAAGTTTAGTATGTCCAACGTTGCTCAACTATGCTTTGCTTTTCGGAAAAATTAAAAAAGCATTGAGCCGTTTATGATGTTTGACTTCCTCAAGACACGTATTGAGCCTTCATTTCATTGACATAGCCTAGCGAATTATGTCACTGCTAATTATCCTCTGATAAATCAGCTATAATTTCGTTTTCGCCATTTTCTCGTAAAACCTCAATCAAAAAGCGATCGTACTCTCTCCTAAAGCAATTTATCCATGCTCTATTTCAATCTTGGTCTTCCTCTGGTTCGCCTAGAAGCCATAATTTTAGTAACTTCTTGGCTAACGCATACACATCTTGCTTAGTTCCATCTTTCCGAATTCCCAAACCAACAACTATTACAGTAACTTCAGTTTGTTGAATAGTATAAAGAATTCGATATCTTTGTCCAACGGCTCGTACATTGTAATAACCATCTAACTCACCTAATAATGGCTTGCCTTGCATTTCAGGTGATTGCGTAAGCTTATCGATGCGATCGCTGATATATTTACCGATGCTCCAATACAATTTAATCAGTTCTTGATTAGCTGTAGCAATGACTTTTTGTTGAGCAGTTTTGATGAGTATGAGAACTTCAGTAAATTGTGGCTGTAAAGGGTCTGTCATGAGCGTGTTTTGATAGAATTGCTTTTGTCGTATTAGGATATGAGGCAACTACAATCAGTGCTGTTGTTTAGGCGATTTCTTCTTAGGGCAGCGAAAGTTATCGGATTCTGCTTCTTTAGAACTCTTAAAACACCAGTAAACATCCACACCTTCTCTCTCATCTGGATAATAATAAATTCCTCTTGCATTCGGCTCATTGAGATTAGCAGTAGCCCGAACAGGGAATTGTTTAGGATATGTGCAATCGTCTATAGGAGGTACGCCGTATTGCAATTTTCTTTTGCTCCGCTCTTGTCGAACATATTGCCAATAAGTTCTTTCTTCTTGTTCTCTTCTCTCATTATCACGAAGTTTTTCCTGCCTCTGTTCTTCCTCCCAAGATACTCGCTGTTGTTTTTTTATGTCATATAATCAATAGTCCGGACAGTTTAGGCAGCGATAACGACATAAGAGCAGAGCTTGTGGAAGTTGGGATGAGATTTAATGTCAGTAGGCTCCAAATCTAACAGAGAAATAAAACGTTCCAGCAAATGTCGATTGAGGGCAAGCCTTTTGTAGGAAGCCATTGAGAAAACAAAGGGGAGTTCAGGATGAGAAGATTGATGAGATTGCCAAGACTGAAACTTAGCAAGATTAAGAGCCAGCAAACAAGCATTGAAATGAAAATCAAGTTTGGTCAAATCACGAGCTTGACAATCAGCTAAACCCGTAAACTGCTTTGCATCACGAAAGATGAATTCAATCTGAAATCTGGACTTATAGAAAGACAGAATATCCTTTGCGTCAATGTTGATATCGGTGGAGAACAAAAATATTCGACCAGTCCGACTGGGGTTACGAGAGTCAAGGAGATAAGCAAGACGAACTTTTCGTTTCAAGCTCAACGACCAGACGACCACTGTGTACAAATGCAGTTTTGGCTCGATTTCAGTCACAAATGTCATGCGCGAAAC